>JAIQFT010000020.1 GCA_020073185.1 Terriglobia bacterium | reverse complement strand
GATTCTACAGATTCTCAGCCTCACACTTTTCGAGAAAACGCCCATTTTATGCGCCCTTCAGGCCATCGACCAGGACGCCAATTTCACCGAAAACGTCAACCAACTGATTCTGTTCAACTTTTAACCGGACAGCAGTGAGGCCAAGTACAGATTCTCAAACTGGTGGTCGTAGGGGATGTTCAGAAAACAAGCGTCACGCTCGACGCGCCGCTTTCGCAGCTTTAGGCGCTTTGGCATTGCTCCGCTGTCCGGTTTCTAGATTTCGTACCGTGACGGCTACGCGGCCCTTTTTTCCCTTCATGGCAAAGGTCCCGTGCGAACTCCGTGTCCCGCCGACTTTTTCAACTATGGCGGAAATACGTTCTGTACGCGACTTTGAAACACCCAAGTGTGACGCCAATTGCTTTGACGACCTGACCGGAAATGAAATCGAGAACGTTTTTCCTTTGTGCATGAGTGCCTACATTCTAAACGAAATGTCAATAACAACGCGGCAGATTCTGACCATCGCGCTGGTTCTTTAGATGAGATCTATCGGGTGCGAGACTCGGATCGGGTGGGAACACTGCCCCGCGCGCCTGTGCTAAAATCGCGCTGCTTCCCGCCCCGAATTTGAGCGAACTTCACTCCCAGGCGCGATTGCGGGGCGCCGGGACCACGCATGAACATCCGCCGACGGCTCCTCTACGCCATCCTGGCCCTGACTACCATGACCGCTATCGCGGTCACCGGATACCGGGCGCTGGGCGGGCCGGGCGTCACCTTCCTGCAATCGCTGTACATGGCGGTGATCACGCTGGCCGGGGTGGGCTACGGCGAGATCATCGACACCAGCCACAATCCCGCGCTGCGCGTCTTCAACATGTTCGTCGTGAGCGTGGGCGTGATGATCACGGTGTACGTATTTTCCGTGGTCACCGCGTTCCTGGTCGAGGGAGAGATTCACAACCTGTTCTGGAGACGTACCATGCAGAAGCGCATCCAGGCACTGAAAGACCACTTCATCGTGTGCGGCCTGGGCGATACCGGGCGCTACGCGGTCGAGGAATTCCACAAGACCAACACGCCGTTCCTGGTGATCGAGGGCCAGGAAGAAAACATCGCGCGCTTCAAGGAACACGAAAGCGGACGGTACAAGGAAATCCTGTACGTCATCGGCGACGCCACCGAGGAGAGCGTGCTGGACGCCGCCGGGTTGGACCGCGCCAAGTGCGTGATTGCCGCCGTAGCCAGCGATAAAGACAACCTGGTGACAACCGTCATGGTGCGGCAGAAGAATCCCAAGGTGCGCATCGTGGCGCGCTGCGCCGACGTGAAATTTGCCGACCGCATGCTGCGCGCCGGCGCCAATACCGCCGTGTCGCCCAACGCGATCGGCGGCATGCGATTGGCCAGCGAGGCGCTGCGTCCGCACGTCACCAGCTTTCTGGACCTGATGCTGCGCGAAAAATCGCGCACCTTGCGCATCGACGAAATCGTCGTTCCGGTGACTTCGCCGTGGGTCGGCAAGTGCCTGGAGGAGCTGCAATTTCGCGCCCGCTACCACCTGCTGCCGCTGGCCGTGAAGACCGGCACCAGCGAGCACTCGCACGATTTCCAGGTGAACCCGCCGGATAACCTCGCGCTGCAGGCGGGCACGGTGGTGATCCTGATGGGAGACGTGGAGGAAATACGGCGGGCGCGGCTGGAAGCGCATCACGCGCCGCATCCACCCGCCGGCGGCCCGGCCAGCTAGGAAGTTTCCGCGGGAGATTGCGACATCGCGATCGGCGACCAGAGGATGGCCAGCCCAATGAGGCGCCCGGCAAAATCGAGTTCCAATCGTCCGGCGGCGCGCGCCACCGTGTCGCCGTTCAATTCCGGCATGGTGATGTAGACGCGCGGCTCGATGTAGCGCGCGTTGCCGGCTTCGTTGAGGAATGTCAACGCGGCTGAAGAGCGGCAGACCTTCGGCAGCTCGAAGCTGAAGTCGGCTAGATCGCCGTTCTCGCACAACGAAATCGCCACCTCGACCGGCAGCCGGTCGTGAACTTCGTCCTCCTCGGCGGTGCCTTTGGAATTGAAAGCAACGTAGTATTGGTAACCCAGTTGCTCGTCGAATTCGGTCCGCTCTACTTGGATGGCCATAGCCGGCGCAAGTTTCCCCCCTGCGTCAAAGGAGGCTTTTATCACAGCGATGCGTGCTGCGTCATGGGAAAGCGGCACCAACGGCTGCCAACTGCCGGCTGCCAGTTACCACGTTATACGCGGTGCAGGGCGACCTCGCTGGTGCCCGGGCGGGTCATCAGTTCGTGGATGGCGTCGCGCGGCGACTTGCCCCGGTTGAGGATGGCGTCAATCTGCTCGGTGATCGGCATCTCCACCGAATGCTTGCGCGATAACCCGACCGCCGCTTTCGTGGTCAGTATGCCTTCGGCGACCATGCCGTGCATGCCGGCGATGATCTCATCGAGGTTGCGGCCTTTGCCCAGTTCCACCCCCACGGTGCGGTTGCGCGACAGGCCGCCGGTGCAGGTGAGTACCAGGTCGCCGATTCCCGCCAGCCCAGCCATGGTCTCCGCCCGCGCGCCGCACGCCACAGCTACCCGCGCGATCTCCGCCAGTCCGCGTGTGATCAGCGCCGCGATGGTGTTGAAGCCGAGGCCTAACCCGTCGCAGACGCCGGCGGCGATGGCGATCACGTTCTTCAGGGATCCGCCGAGCTCAACGCCCACGACATCGTCGTTGGTATAAATACGAAAGCAGGGCTCGCTGAACTCGCGCTGCACGGTTTCGGCGAGTTGAGAATCCTTGGACGCGATGGTGATCGCCGTGGGATCGCCGCGCGCCACTTCCTTGGCGAACGAGGGCCCGCTCAGCGCCCCGATGCGCGGCCTCGGCACGCGTCCGCTTGCGCACAGCACCTGCGCGATGACCTCGCTCATGCGTTGCAGCGAATCGGTTTCCACGCCCTTGGTGGCGCTGACGAACAACATCTCCGGCGTGAGATGCGGCGCCATTTGCCGGAACAGCCCGCGACAGTGGTGCGACGGCATCACGCTGACCACAATCTCCGCCCCGCGCAACGCTTCCTCCAAGCGGTTGGTGGGAGCGACGGCGGCGGGAATCTTCGCGCCGGGGAGAAAAAGATCGTTGGTGCGGCGAGCAAGGATGGATTCGCAAACCTCTTTTTCGAATGCCCAGAGCCGGACGCGGTGCGTGCCCTTGCGGCCGAGCACGATGGACAACGCCGTTCCCCACGCCCCCGCGCCGATAACAGCAATGTCACTCATGAATTTCAGTCGCGAGTTTCAGTTTCATGCTCACCACAGAGGCACCGAGTCCACCGAGGTACACCGTGGGAGAACTTCAGTCGTGCCTACGGCACTCCGCAATTTCTCTTACTTGGACCCGCCGCTGAAGCGGCGGGCTATTCTCATTCGCCCCGATGGGGCTCAGGCTCCGCTGTTCCATCGTCGTGTTGCTGCGCCGAATCTTCATCTGTGTTTCAACTCGAATCTGTGTTCCGTTCCCGCCAGCAGGCGTCGGATGTTTTGGTGGTGTTTGGCGATGATCAGCGCCGAGGCGACCACCATGGCGGCGAAGACCGGCGGCGATGCCTGGTAGCGATACAACAGCCACGCAAAAATTGGGAATGCGGCCGTGGCGACGATCGAACCCAGCGAGATATAGCGAAACGCCGCCACGATCACGACGAAAATCAACAGCACGATCAGCACCGCTTTTGGCGCGAGCGCGATAAATGCGCCCACGCCGGTTGCCACGCCCTTGCCACCTTTGAATTTCAGCCAGACGGGGAAGACGTGGCCGAGAATGGCGAATACGGCAGCGATGGCCATGATCAAATAAAAATGTTGCACGCCGGGCCGCAACGCCTGCCGAAAAGCTTCCATTTGTTCCTGCGATATGAGCACGGTTGTCCGCGGGTGGAGGAGATCCATGACTCTGATGGCCGCTATCACCGCGGCGGAACCTTTGCCGGCATCCAAGATCAGCGTCGCAAAGCCCAGCCCCGGCGCCTTTCTTGCCACATTCGTTGCGCCGATGTTTCCACTGCCGATGGCGCGCACGTCCTCGCCGCGAAACACGCGCAGCAGGATGTAGCCGAAGGGAATGGACCCCAGCAGGTACGCGATCACGGCGACGATGAAGTAAATGGACATGAGAAAGAGTCGATGGTCGTTGGTGGATGGCCGCAGGAATCTGCGAACGACTAGCGACCAACGACTAACGATTTTTACTCCAACGCGAAGCGTGCAATCCTCGAATAGCGCGCCCCCGCCGGCGACAGCTTGCTCTCGTACAGAAAAAATTCGCGAGCGGTCATTGTACCGAAGTCGGGCGAAGGCTTGCCCTGCAATTTCTCGCCCAGTCGACGGAGCGGCGGGCTGGGACGGTCGCCCGGCATAGGTTGCGGTCGTCCAGAACCCGAACGCGCCAGCGTCAGGTGCGGCCGGTAGTCGTTGGTCTCGCGCGGCACGCCGGTGCGCGACACCGCCTCGTCCACCGCCCCGGCAAGCTGCGACAGTTGCTCTCCGGCCTCAATGCCCAGCCAGAAGACGCGCGGGCTGCGCACGTTCGGGAAGAACCCGTGCCCGCGAAACGAAATGTCGAAAGGAATCGCATGAACCGTCGCCAGTTCGCGCTTGATCTGTTCCACCCGCTCCGGCTTCTGCTCGCCGATGAACTTCAGGGTGATGTGGAACGACCCCGGCTTTACCCAGCGCGCATCGGGCGCAAACCCGCGCACGCCCTCCAGGTAGCGCGTCATACGCGCGCGAATTGCGGGATCAATGTCCAGCCCGACGAATACTCTCATGCGGAAACTCCCATTCACCAGGGAGGAAATGAAGAATTAAGAAGTCAGAATGAAGAATGAAGAACCGCTGCGGTAAGGATTTTCATTCTTCATTCCTCTCCGTGCCTCAATGAGCTCGTGCCGTTCCTACGGGACTCAGAGGATTTTTTGGACAACCCTTCCCGGAACTGAAGTGCCGGGCTACCTTCAATCGCCGCTACGCGGCTGACGCCAGTTATCGCACAGAAGGAAGAAGCGCGTTCTTTATCACATCAGCATCCGCCGCACCATGTCGAGGGCCTGCTGTGTTGCCCACCAGCGGATGCGGTCGCGGTCGCCGGGGACCCTGCGCTCCACCACCTCAGTGCGCTTTCCGTCGGCGACGGCGATATACACCAATCCCACGGGCTTCTCTTCCGTCCCGCCGGTTGGCCCAGCGACGCCGGTGATGCCCACGCCTACCGTGGCGCGGCATTCGTCGCGAATTCCTTCCGCCAGCGCTGACGCGACTTCCTTGCTGACCGCCCCGTACTGGGCGATCAGCATCGGAGGGACGTTGGCGAACAGGGTCTTCATCTCGTTGTCGTAGACAATGGCGCCGCCGAGAAAGTATCGCGAGCTGCCGCTGACCTTCGTGATCCGCTCGCCCAGCATGCCGCCGGTGCAGGACTCCGCCACCGCAAGATTGGCGCCGCGCATTTGCAGGTAGTAGCCGACGATCTGCTCCAGCGACTCGCCCTGCGTGGAGTAAACGTAGTCCTCCAACTCGTCTTCCAGCAGTCCCGCAAGTTCGTCCACGCGCGCCTGCGCCGCTTCCAACGATTCGCCGCGCGCCGACAGCCGAAGTTGGATGTCGCCCGCACCCGCCAGGATGGTGGTGCGCACGTCGAGGAAGCGCGTGTAGATGGGCGCGACGCGCTTGTCGCAGTCCGATTCTCCCATCATCGCGATCTTCAGAACCCGCGTGGCAATAAATCGCCGCGGCAGGCGCTTGCGCAACCGCGGGACACACTGCTCGTCGAACATCGGCTTGATCTCGTGCGGCGGCCCGGGCAACAGCAGGATGTACCGCCTCGCTCCCTCGTGCTCGTGCTCGATCCACTGCCCGGGCGCGGTGCCGAGCGCGTTGGGCAACACCTCCGCGCCGTCCACCACGTCCGCCTGGCGTTCGTTATTTTCCGGCATCTTGCGGCGGAGCCCGGCAAACCGCGTGTAGAGCTGGGTGATGAGTTCAGGATCGCGATGGACCGCGCGCCCCAAGGCGGCAGCGACGCACTCGCGCGTCAGGTCATCCTCGGTCGGGCCCAGCCCGCCCATGAAGATCAGGATCTCGGCGCGTCCCAGCGCGATCCGTGCCGCCGCAGTGAGGTGATCGCGATGGTCGCCGACCACCGTCTTGAACGCCACATCCACGCCGAGTTCATTGAGTTTCTCGGTGAGGTAAAGGGAATTGGTGTCCTGGAAGAACGGCGTAAGCAACTCGGAGCCGATGGCAATGATCTCGGCGGTCACAATCAGGTCTCTCGGTCTTTCAGTCTATCGGTCTCGGGGCCTGCCAGTGGCAGCGAAGCTAAACCGGTCGACGGTCTGCGGTCGACAATTCGCGATGATCTGGGCAGTCACGGATGAAAGTGCGAAACCGGAACTAGAGCCGGTTTGGAATCTCGTCAGAGCCGAAACCTCTTTCGTGTCGTCCCTACGGGACTCGGGACATTATTGGTGCGTCGTACCCGGCACTAACGTGCCGGGCTAGATTCTGTCGCCCCTGCGGGGCTCTGCCTTGCTATCGACCAACGACCATCGACCGACTAACGACTATCGACCACCGACCATCGACTAAGGACCGTAGACCGTCGACCCTCCACTAGTACGCCGCCTCTTCCACCGGCAGCAGCGGATGTCCCTGGATGTCCCAGGAGAGATGGTGGATGGCATTGGTGGTGGCGAGCACGGCGGCGCGGCCCGGCGCAAACGCCACTCCGACCAGGTTCTGTCCCGCGACGGCCAGCGACGCGCGCTTATCCGGGGTCACTCGCACCACGCCGCGTTTGCCGCGCAGCGACGCCGCAACGTAGAGATTGCCCTCGATATCGAACGCCAGCCCCTGCGGCCTTCCTAATCCGCGGAAGAACACGGAAACGCTGCCGTGCGGATCGACCTCATAGATAGCATCGAAGCTCGAGGTCGTCGGCCCGGTCACGTACAAATTTCCATTCGGGCTGAACGCCAGGTGGAATGCCGACACGCTCGGCTCCAGGGTGGCGAAAACAAAAATCTGCCGGTCGCGCGAGATTTTGAAAATGGTTCCGCTGCGGTCGCCGACGTACAGATTCTGCTCGCGGTCGAACGCCATCCCGGTGGCCACGCCCATGCTTTCCGCGTACGCCGACATGGTCCCGTTCGGAGCCACGCGGTACACCGTGCCGTCGTAGCGTGAGCTGACGTACATCTGGCCCTCGCGGTCGAAGGCGATGGCGGTGGCGTTCATCATCTCGGCGAGGAAGGGCTTGACGTTGTAGTTGGTGTCGATCTTGTAGATCGCCACCGGCACCTTCTGCCCGCGCGACCCGGAGAAGGTCACGTAGATGTTGCCCTCGAGGTCGAGCGCGGGATTGGTGACCGGGTGCAGGTTTTCGGCGATCGTCACCGCCACCCGGATGTCGTGGGGATTGCTGGCTTGCCCATTGGCATCGACCGTGACCGGGCCGGAGTGCGCGCCCTCGGGAACGCGCGCCACCAGGAACTGGTCGGAGCTGATGACCACCGCGCCTTCGACGCCGCCGAACTGTACCTTGGGGCGGCGCAGCTCGTGCGGGCGCAGGCCGCTGCCGATGATGCGAATCTCGCCGCCGGGCAGAGCAGCGCTCGGCTCGACGGTGTCAATCCGCGGCTTTCCGTTAACGTTCTTCTTGCCCAGCAGCCGGTCAGAAATTCCCATGGACTTTCGTGCCACTTGGATGCGCGCGCCAACTCGCCATCACGGCAGCAGGCCGAAATGACGCAGCCCTTGCATCACCGCCAGAGCGTACAGTCCCGCGCCGATGTCGTCGAGCATGATTCCGGCGCCTTCCGGCGCTTGTTCCAGCCGGCGTAGCGGCGGCGGCTTCACGATGTCGAAGACACGAAAAAGTATAAGGCCCGCCAGCAGAGTTTTCCAACCGAGGGGCACGCCGATCAGGGCAACGAGTTGGCCCGCGACCTCATCGATCACGACGAATCCGGGGTCTTTGCGCCCCGATTCACGCGCCACGCGCGTGGACGCCGGAATTCCAATCAGCGTGACCAGCACGGCTGCGGTAATGGCGGATGGAACTTGATAAGCGCCTGCCAACGGCGCCAGTGCCCGCCACAGCCCCACCGTTACCACCGACGCCCAGGTTCCCGGGCCGGGCTTAAGCCTGCCGATTCCAACAAACGTGCCGATCTGCCATGCCCACGCAGTTTTGTGGGAGACGGCGACGGGCTCACCTGCGCTTGCGGTCTTGTTCATCGTGCTTGGCGCCGCCGCCGGGTTTTGCAGCGCGCGGTCGATCCACAGTGTAATCCGCGTCACCAAATGGGTCGGCTTCATCGAGACGAGAGGAAATGACGTATCCGCCGCTCGCCCATTTGCCCAGATCAATCAGGCGGCAGCGCTCGCTGCAGAAGGGGAAGTCGGGCTCCTGGCGCAGCACCAGCTTGCGGCACGTGGGACAACGCAGGCTGGGGACGCGCTTGCGAGGCATCGCTTTCTCATTGTATGCGATGCCGAATGACTAACCACCGAGGCACAGAGGCGCGGAGAAAAATTGGGAATCAAGAAGTCAGAATTAAGAATGAAAATCCTTCATCGGTACTTCTCCACTCTTCATACTGACTTCTTGATTCTTCATTCCCCTGTGTCTCTGTGTTTGTCGGTTAGAGAATCCGCGCGACCAGGTCGTAATCGTGAGCTTGCGTGATCTGGCAGCGATGGAAGGCGCCCGGCTCGAGTTCCGACTCGTCGGCAAAGTCGTTGATGAATACCTTGCCGTCAATCTCCGGCGCGTGCATCGGTGTGCGCCCTTCCCACAGCAACTCGGTCTCGCTGGATGGGCCCTCGATCAGCAGGTCAAATTCGCGTCCCACCAGCGCCTTCTTGCGCTTGCGGCTGATGGATTTCTGCATCTGCATCAGCTTGCGCCGCCGCCGCTCGATCTCCGCCGGCTGAACTTTCATGTGGAGCGCATACGCCGTTGCGCCCTCCTGGTCGGAGTAGGCGAAGGCACCCATCCAATCGAACTGCGCCTCGCGCACGAACTCGCACAACTCCTCGAATTCGCGCTCGGTCTCGCCGGGGAAGCCGATGATGAACGAGCTGCGCAGCGTCAGGCCGGGAATGGTGCGCCGCATTTTCTCGATCGAGCGCAGGAACAGCTCCGCGCTCCCGCCGCGCTTCATGCGCTTCAACACCGTCACCGAAGCGTGCTGTAGCGGCACGTCCATGTACGAGCAGATCTTGTCGTGCGCCGCGACGGTGTCCAGCAGGCGCCCCGTGATCTTGTTGGGATAGGCGTACAAGAACCGTACCCACCGCAGGTCTTCAATTCCCGCGAGCTTTTCCAGCAGCAGCGCGAGCCCGTGCTTCAGCCCGAAGTCTTCGCCGTAACACGTGGTGTCCTGGCCGATGAGCGTGATCTCGCGCACCCCGGCGCGCGCCAGTCGCTCCGCTTCGGCAATCACCGATTCAAATCGCCGCGACCGGAATTTGCCGCGAAGCTGCGGGATGATGCAAAAGCTGCACGGGTGATCGCAGCCTTCGGCAATCTTGATGTACGCCGAGGCGCGCGGCGTCGCCAGCATGCGCGGCGTGGTTTCATCGTAAAGATAGTTGGGCAAGTCGGCGATGGCGCCGTCCCAGCCCTCGCGGGAAAAGCGTCCGGCTTGCTCGCGCGCATGGCCTTCGGGGCGGCCGTTGCCGCTCAGGATGGTGAATGGGGACGCGCTCGACCACCCCTGCGGACCAACCCCGGGCCCGCTGGGGACCCCGGGTGAGGGCGAGCGCGCTCCAACGCTTAGTCCCGCCGCTTCCAGAATCCTCGGCAGCTCGCCCGTCCCGACTACCGCATCAACCTCGGGAATATCCTTCTGAATTTCCGTGCGGAAGCGCTCGACCAGGCATCCCGCGACCACCAGCTTGCGCGCCCGACCGTTCGTCTTGTGGCGCGCCATTTCCAGGATCGCGTTCACCGACTCCTGCTGCGCGCTCTCGATAAACGAGCAGGTGTTCACCACGATCACGTCGGCATCTTCGGCGCGCGGCGTGATCTCGGCTCCCGCCTGCGCCAGCATGCCCATCATGACCTCGGAGTCCACAAGGTTCTTGGGGCAGCCCAGCGAAACGAATCCGACCTTCTGCGGGCGCGTCTCGGGAGCGTCCTTCTCAGAAGCAATGGGATGTTCGAGGGTGACCGGCAGGTCAGGCATGCAGTGCTTCAATTCTATCGGAAATAGCGGAGTTGCGCCGATTCGAGCGAAAACAATCAGCCGCAAAGGACGAGAGGGCGCAAAGGATGCTAACAGCGCAGAAACAAGATCCTCCGGTTTTCCTTGGCGTCCTTGGCGTCCTGTGCGTCCTCTGCGGTTCAGCGTTTTACTTCGCTTTGATTTCTTCGAAAAGCTCCGGCAGCCTGGCCGCATCTTCTGGCGATTTTCCAAACCGCGCCCGTTCGTAATGCCGCGTGAAGGCGGCGACCGAGCGCTGCAGCGGCGGGTCGGGAATGCTGGCGACGAATTCGCCCGGCGTCTGCACCGGCTTCCTGTGAAATCCTTTCCTGCCCATGGAGCGCGTCATGCGCGCGTACCAGATGCTGGCCGCCGCCTCCGGAGCTTTCACCGGATTGCGTGCCAGGCCATGCCGATGTACCGCCCGCCAGATTCGCGCCGCGTTCACCAGCAGCCCGCACACGATCATCGCCAGCAGCGCGCCCATCGCCCACGTGCGCGGGCTGCGCTCGGCCTCGCGGTGCACGCGTCGCGCCTGCGCCAGCAACGCCTGGTAATGCCGCCGGAACCAAATGCGGGTCTGGTCGCCGGCGCTGCGCCCGCGCGCCATCGCCGAGATGGTCAGCGTGCGCTGGTGCAGGAAGTCGTAATTGATCACCCACTCGCGCCAGAACTCGCGCGCTGCGTCCATGTAGAGCAGGAAGCGATGCGCGCTCCCGGTGACCGGCGTGGGATCGGGCGGCGTCGGGTCGAAACTCACCCACGCATAGCCCGGGATGTAGGCCTCCACCCAGGAATGCGCATCGCGGCCGCGCACGATGTAGCTGCCGGTCAGGTCGTTGTACTCGCCGCCGCGGAAGCCGTTCACGATGCGCGATGGGATAGCCAGCGTGCGCAGCATCACCGCCATCGCCGAGGCAAAGTACTCGCAGTGTCCTTCCTTGCGCTCGAAGAGAAAGTACGCCAGTGGATCCGCCGGCGGCGAGGGGGCCATCTGCAGGCTGTAGCCGTAACGCGTGCGCAAGTAGAGTTCGATCGCCGATGCCTTGTCGAACTCGGCCGAGGTATTCGCCGTGATCCGCTGCGCCAGTTCCACGACGCGTGGGTCCACGCGCTTGGGCAGTTGCAGATAATTCAACACTACGTCGGGCGGGACCGGGCCCACCGCGCCCCGCAACCGCTCCTCGTGCGGCAGCATCCACAGGGACGACGCGGTGTAGCTCTCCGTCATGCGGTTGCGGTCCAGGTTGAACACCGCGCCGTTATCGTCCACCCCGATTTCCATGATCCGCCCCTGCAGCCCGATCGGCACCGGTGCCAGGAACAGCACGTTGGTGCCGATCGGCTCCATCAGCACCTTGTAAAGCAGCGGGTGCATGGCGCGGATATCGGCGCGGTCCGCCGGCAGGTTGCGCGCGCTGGTCTCGGCGCGCGACAGGTTGTACCGCCCCATGCCGGTCAGACGTACCTCCGGGTCCAATCGCGGGCTGGACGCGAAGGCCTCCATCGTGCCCGTCACCGGGTTGCTCCACAGCTTCCCGTCGAACAGGGACAGCGCCATGCCGCGCCACTTCAGGTCGGCATAACCGCCGCGGTCGCCCTCGATCTCGATGTGCATCACCACCGTATCGGACTGCTTGATGCGCCCGATCTCCCCCAACTGCACGTGGTCGCTGAAGCCGCTGACAAACTCGTTTCTCGGGGCGTAGGCGCTCAGGTAGCCCGCCGACAGTCGCGGCAGGACGAAAAAAATCACTGCCGCCCCCAGCACCACCGACGCCGTCATCAGCAGCGCGATGCTCGACAGCGAGCGCGCCATACGCCGTGACGCGTTCGGCATGGTAGTCCCGGGCAGCGCGCCCGATGCGGCCGCTGCCGAACGCCTCATCTCCATGCTGATGAACGTTGCCACCGCCAGCAGCATGAACACGCAGAAGGCGCCGAAAAATACCGTGTCAACCGTGAGCACCGCCGCCGCCAGCACCTCGAGGAACGAAATGATCGCCAGGTAGAGGTGATCGCGGTCGCGCTGCACGGAGAAAACTTTTACCACCATGATGAACAGCACCAGGTGGACGGTCGCCTCCACGAAACTGGCGGAGACCAGGAAAATGTCGGCGGCGTAGAACAGCACGTAAACCAGCGTCAGGTACGAGGTCCAGCGCTCCGGGATTTGCAGCCTGCGCCCGCGCAGCATCAGGTAGGCGCGAAACACCAGCGCGGCCGATACTCCCAGGATCGAAAACGAATCCAGCCGCCCCGTGCTGACCAGGATCACAAAGCCGGTGACGATGAGCAGGAACAGGCAAATCTGGAAATACTGCTCGATGGTGTTGCGGAAGGTGGACGGCGGGCGCGCAGCTGGCGGCGTCAGAATGGAGATGAGATCGAGTTTCCCCCCCGTTGCCACCTGGCTATTGTGTCACAAGGTCATCGGTTGTCGGTTAACGGTCGTTGGCAATTGGTACCTTGCTAATGCAACTAGGAGTTCCCCCGGCTCTGCCGGGGAGGCTCCCAAAGTTTGACAGTTGTGCGTGGCGGTTTTGCAAGCGCACAGCTTTCACCCGTACTGCCTGGAGCGAGCGGTTTTGACTTTGGGTCGCGATCAGGCCCCTTTGAGGGGCCCGCGACCCGTAAAGCCTCCGGCTCTGCCGGAGGATACTTACTTTGCGTGCCCGCGTGCGGCCTGCGATTACCGATAACCGAGGACCGTAACCCGACAACCCGACGACGTCGTCTTCCGAATGTTAAAATGAAGCGTGTCGGGCATCGGCCCCGCGCAACTTATTCCCGCCAACCCCGCCAGGTCCGGAAGGAAGCAACGGTAACGGGCTCTTATGTGTGCAGCGGGTCACCGGTGTCCGGCTTATTTGTTTTGGACACCACCCATCCCTTTCGTTCAAAATGTGTGGTTTCTTGCGACGGAGAACTCATTGATCACTCCTATTCGGGCGAAGATCACCTCCCTTGGCACCTATGTCCCACCTCGTCTGCTCACCAATCAGGATCTGGAAGGGATGGTCGATACCAGCGATCAGTGGATCATGGAGCGCACCGGCATCCGCGAGCGCCACATCGTCGACAAGGGTGTCGCGACCAGCGACCTCGCCGCGGAAGCCGCCAAGTGCGCCCTGCTCAAGCGCGGCATCAAGCCGGAAGAGGTCGAAGTCATCATCGTCGGCACCGTCACCCCCGACATGTTTTTCCCCTCCAGCGCCTGCCTGGTGCAGCACAAGATCGGGGCAAAAGGCGCGTGGGGCTTCGATCTCTCCGCCGCCTGCTCCGCCTTCATCTACTCCCTGCATGCCGGTGCGCAGTTCATCAACACCGGCGCACACAAGAAAGTTTTGGTCATCGGCGCCGACATCATGTCGTCCATCATCGACTACACCGATCGCGCCACTTGCGTCATCTTCGGCGACGGCGCCGGCGCGGTACTCTTGGAGCCTGCGGCCGATGGCGAAGACGCCGGCTTCATTGATTTCCTCAACTACGTTGACGGCTCCGGCGGTCGCTCGCTCTACATGCCCGGCGGCGGCAGCCTGCATCCCTCAACGCAGGAGACGGTGGAAAAGAAGATGCACTGCGTCCACCAGGACGGCCAGGCTGTGTTCAAGTACGCGGTGCGCAATATGGCCGACGTCTGTGATCGCCTGCTCAAGCGCAACGGCTTCAGCGCCAAGGATGTTGACTGCTTCATTCCGCACCAGGCCAACCAGCGCATCATGACGGCTACCGCCGACCGCCTCGGCCTCCGTCCCGAAGCGCCCATCATCAACATCGATCGCTTCGGCAACACCACCGCCGCCACGATTCCGCTCGCCATGCAGACCGCGATTGACGAAGGCAAGCTGAAGAAGGGAAGCCTGGTGCTGCTGGCGTCGGTGGGAGCGGGGTTTACCACGGGTGCGACGCTGCTGAGATGGGCATACTAGAATAGGCTGCAGGATTTAGGCTTCAGGAAAAACAAAATCAGCCGCTGATTGACGCGGATGAACGCAGCTAAGTCAAAAGACAGGTAAATGCAAATGAAACGTGTTACCGGTATTGGCGGCATTTTCATTAAGGCGAAAGACCCGCAGGCGATGTATGCCTGGTATGAGACGCACCTCGGCATCCAGCGCGACACCACCAGTCATACGGTAGATTTTGCCTGCAAAGACAACGACACCGGCGAGGAAGCCCACACTTACTGGTCGCTGTTCAAAGAGAACACGAACTACTTCGACCCCAGCAAATCCGCGGTGATGATCAACTACCGCGTCGCCGACATGGACGCCGTGGTGAGCGCACTGCAATCGGGAGGCATAGAAATCCTGGGCCGCGAAGATCACGACTACGGCCGCTTCGCCTGGGTCATGGATCCGGAAGGCAACAAGATCGAATTGTGGGAACCGCCGAAGAAGCAGTAGTTAGGAGTCAGAGCCAGTGGTCAGCAATCAGGGGTTTGAAAGCACCCCGGACTCCTGGCTACCAACTACGGAGTACCGAGATCGCCGAAATAGGAACGCGCCCAACCCTCGGGCGCGTCTTTCATCCGAATCAGCGTTGATCCGCGTTGATCAGCGGCTGACTGAAGCCTACTACGGATGCGTCATCGTTTCCGGGCGCACCAACTGGTCAAACTCCTCCGCCGTCAGGAATCCCATCTTCACCGCTGCTTCTTTTAGACTGCTGTGCTCGACGTGCGCGGTGTGCGCCACCTTCGCCGCGTTGTCATATCCGATCTTGGGCGCCAGCGCGGTCACCAGCATCAGGGAGTTCTTGACGTACCAGTCAACTTTCTCGCGGTTCACCTCGATGCCGTTGATCATGAACTCGACAAACCCGTGGCACGCGTCGGTGATCAGCGTCGCCGAGTGCAGGAAGTTGTAAATGATCACCGGCTTGAACACGCTCAGCTCGAAGTTCCCCTGCGAGCCCGCAAAGCCCACCGCCGCCGTCGCTCCGTGCACCTGCGCGCAGACCATGGTCATGGCCTCGCACTGCGTTGGGTTAACCTTGCCCGGCATGATCGACGACCCCGGCTCGTTCTCCGGAATCGTCAGCTCTCCCAGCCCGCAGCGCGGCCCCGAGGCCAGCCAGCGGATGTCGTTCGCGATTTTCATCATGGACGCTGCGGTGGTCTCCATCGCTCCCTGCGCGAAAACGACTTCGTCGTGCGCCGACAGGGCCGCAAACTTGTTGGGGTGCGAGCGGAAGGGAAGTCCCGTCAACTCCGCAATCTTGTTGGCAGCGCGCTCGGCAAATTGCGGATGCGTGTTCAGGCCCGTACCCACCGCCGTGCCCCCGATCGCCAGGTCATACAAGCCGTCCAGCACCTGCTCCAGGCGCTTGATATCGCGCTCCACCAGGCTCGCCCAGCCACCGAACTCCTGACCGATGGTCAGCGGCACCGCGTCCTGCAGGTGGGTGCGCCCGATCTTCACGATGCCGTCGAATTGCTTGGCCTTGCGCGCGATCGCCTCCTGCACCGTCTTCAGCGCCGGGATCAGCGCCCGCTTCACGCGCTCGGCAGCCGCGATGTGCATCGCCGCCGGAAAGGTATCGTTCGATGACTGCGACATGTTGACGTGATCGTTGGGGTGGATAGGCTTCTTGGACCCCATCTCGCCGCCGGCCAGTTCAATCGCGCGGTTGGAGATCACCTCGTTCACGTTCATGTTGGTCTGGGTGCCGCTGCCCGTCTGCCAGATGCGCAGCGGGAACTGCTCGTTGAGCTTGCCGCCGATCACCTCGTCCGCCGCCTGCACGATCAGCTTCGCTTTGTCGGCCGGGAGCTTTCCCAGGTCCTGGTTGACTAGCGCGCACGCCTTCTTCAGGATGCCGAACGCCCGGATCAATTCCGGGGGCATGGTGTCGCGGCCGATATTGAAGTGAATGAGCGAGCGCTGCGTCTGCGCGCCCCAGTAAACGTTGGCGGGCACTTCGATCTTGCCCATGCTGTCGGATTCAACGCGTGTACGTGGCTTCTCCACCGTGGTTGCCATATCGCGCTCCTGATGAGTGCTCCAGATGAATGCTGGACCGCACTGCAAACGGAAAATTATAGCCCCGCGGGGCCAAGCAATTGTGCTCTGGAGCACACGAGGGTGTGATCGCGCATCCGTTGGGGGCATGATTGTCAATTGCCGAACTGCGGAATTGCCGAATTGCCGAATTGAACAACATCGGGTCGGGCGTTCCAATACCGCGATTCCGCAGTTACCGATTCGGCAATTCATGCGTGGTTCTCCGCACCGCCTCAGCCATGACGTGAATCCAATCACCGTGCCCGAAGCTAAGAACGAAAGATTTGACCTTCTCGTCATCGGCGCCGGCCCCAGCGGGCTTGCCTCCGCCATCGAAACGCAGCGCGCCGGCTTTCGCGCCGTTCTCATCGACAAGGGCTGCCTGGTCAACTCGCTCTTCCACTACCCGGCCAACATGACCTTCTTCACCACGCCGGAGCTGCTCGAGATCGGCGACATCCCATTTCCCAGCGCGCACGTCAAGCCCACCCGCGAGGAGGCGCTGGAGTACTACCGCAAAGTCGCCGAGCACTACCAGCTCGATATCCGCCAGTACGAGCGTGTGGACCAGGTCAGCGGCAGCGACGGCGATTTCCTGGTCCACACCAGCACCGTCGAGGCCGACATTCTTGGCGCCCTGGAAGGTCCCGCGAAGCGCCACCTGCCCGGCCGCCGCGCCGAATACCGCGCGCGCAAACTCGTAGTCGCCACCGGCTACTACGACCTGCCCAACATCATGCAGGTTCCCGGCGAGGATCTGCCCAAGGTCTTTCATTACTACCGCGAGCCGCATCCGTTTTTCGGCCGCGACGTGCTCGTGATCGGCGGCAAGAACTCCGCCGCCATTGCCGCGCTCGAACTCTGGCGACACGGCGCGCGCGTCACCCTGGTGCATCGCTACGAGAGCATGCATCGGCACGTCAAATACTGGATCAAGCCCGACATCGAGAACCGCATCAAGAACGGCGAAGTCACTGCCTGTTTCAGCAGCACGGTCAAGGA
This sequence comes from Terriglobia bacterium, assembly GCA_020073185.1. Classification (NCBI taxonomy): domain Bacteria; kingdom Pseudomonadati; phylum Acidobacteriota; class Terriglobia; species Terriglobia bacterium. The sequence goes on along the minus strand of JAIQFT010000020.1, from coordinate 59,286 downwards.
AATCAGGCCTGAATCGGTTCTGCTGCAGACGCCCAACGGCGAAGTTCGCCTGAAAAACGACTTCGTGTTTGCCCTCACCGGCTATCACCCGGATTACTCGTTCCTGCAGAGTCTCGGCATTCAGCTCACCCCTGACGAGTGCCGCCCCATCGTCAACCAGGAGACGCTGGAGACCAACGTGCCCGGCATTTACGTTGCAGGCGTAATCGTGGCGGGATCGAAGACCAACGAAATCTTTATCGAGAACGGCCGCTTCCACGGCCAGCGCATCGCCCAGGACTTGAAGAAGAAGCTCTCCGCCGTTGGCTCTTGAGTTTGCTCCGGAACTGCTGCGGGTGACCAGGCCAAATTCAGATTACAACTCCCGTACGGAACCCACGCCGTTGTTACAATATTGAAATGCGCAATGCACTGGTCATCGTAGCTGTCGCCGCCTCGCTGCTTTCGTGCAGCAAGTCTTCTACTCCGCCTACCGCTTCCGCTTCTGCGCCTACCGCTGCTGCGCCTTCCACCGACTCCGCCAAGTCTGCCGACCCGGTATCGCAAAAGGTCGAGGAGCTGGCCGGCTCCGGCGCCGGCGATTGCGGGCACGTCAGGTCGCAAGCTCAGGAGCAGACGCAAAAGGCCAGCGACTGCGCCATGCAGGCTGCCAAAGCCAAGAAATCCTTCCATGTTGTTTACGATATGCCCGGCTTGACCGTCGGATACGCCGGCAACTCCCAGGGCAAGATGTTTTCGGTGCAGGCGGAACAACCGGAGAACGCCTCGGCCAAGGCCGAGGTGAAGACCACGCCTTGTCCCGCCGAATTGCGTGTTGCGCAGAGCGGCCGCGTCACCTGCATGGCGCTCGGCGCCGGCATGGGCACGGTCGGCGGCGCCAATCCCCACGGCGGCATGCTGCCCTCTACCGGTCAGAATCCCCACGGCGGGATCAGCATGCCTGATCTGGGCACGCCCAATCCGCATGGGACGGCGCAGCCCTCGCATCCGCCCGCCGGCAAAACTCCGCCGAAGCAATAACGGAGCGACCTGCGTCCGCTGGCGTGACTCAGCTGCTGGCGGGGCTGACCAATGGACCGACGCACGCGGCGCGCAGTATCATGGAGCCATGAACCTCGGCTTGCCCGAAATGATTTTCATTTTCCTGCTGGCCCTAATTATCTTCGGGCCCAAGAAGCTGCCGGAGATCGGACGCCAGATCGGGAAAGCCATGGGCGAATTCAAGAAGGCCAGCAACGAGTTCAAGTCGCAGATCGAAGGCGAGATCCGCAACCTGGAGCTGGAAGAGGCCGTCAAGCGCGACCCCCCACCGCAGATTCTGCCGCCGGAAGGAAGCGTGGCGACCACGGCCGCCGCGCCTGACACCGAGCCTGCCAGCGCGTCCACGGTCTCCACCGCGCCTTTGGCCGAGGCTTCCGGGCAGGCCAAGGCAGCCGATGCCTGAGTTCGATCCCGCCGCGGCGCGCAAAGCCGTCAGCGAAAAAATGGCGAGCATGAGCTTCCTCGACCACCTCGAGGAACTGCGCCGCAGAATCATTTGGTCGCTGCTGTACGTCGCCGCCGGTTTCAGCGTCTGCTGGTTCTACGCCGCGCGCATCTACGCGTTCGTGCAAGTGCCTATCATGGAAGCGCTGCGCAACCATCATCTCGACCAGAAGCTAGTGTTCCTGAACCCCACCGAACCCTTCAACATGTACCTGAAGGTCGGATTTGTGGCTGGGCTATTCGTGGCCTCGCCGTTGGTCCTCTACCAAGTGTGGGCGTTCATCGCGCCGGGACTCTACCGGCACGAAAAACGCTACGTGGTGCCCTTCATGGTGTCGTCGGTGGGGCTGTTTGTCGCCGGCGGCGCCTTCGGCTACAAGATAGTGTTTCCGGCGGCGCTGGATTTCCTGATCGGCTACGGCGCGCAATTCCAGCCGATGATCACTATCGGCGAATACACCGACCTTTTCTTAACCATCCTCATCGGGCTGGGCATTATTTTCGAGATGCCGATCCTGGTGTTCTTCCTGTCGCTGATGGGCGTGGTGAGCGCAGGCTGGATGTGGCGCAACCTGCGCTATTCCATTCTTCTGATCTTCATTATCGCGGCCATCGTGACCCCGACCACCGACATCCTCAACATGTGCCTGTTTGCGGCGCCGATGGTGCTGCTGTACGTCGTGAGCATCTTTATTGCGTGGCTGGTGAGCCCGGCGCGGCGCAAGGCGCGCAGCAAGGCGGAAGCCGCGAGTAGCGAGTAGACCCACCCTGTGATGTTTACTGCAGTTCCGGCGGGAGGACGCAGATGTCGGGCAAATTGCGATAGCGCTCGGCGTAATCCATGCCGTATCCGACCACGAATTCGTCGGGAATGACGAAGCCGACGTAGTCGGCTTTGACCGGCTCGATGCGGCGGCAGGCCTTGTCGAGCAGGACCGCTACCTTCAAACTTCGCGGCTGGTGGGCGAGGAACAGCTTGCGCAGATAGCCCATAGTCAGGCCGGTGTCGAGAATGTCTTCCACGATGATGACGTTTTTGTCGGCCATGGAGGAATCCACGTCCTTGTTCATCCTGACCTCGCCGCTGGTCTTGGTGCCGGCGCCGTAGCTGGCGACACTGATGAAGTCGAAGGTGGCATCGAGCTTGACCTGGCGGGCGAGATCGCCGAGAAAAATGGACGCGCCCTTGAGCACGCCGACGAAGATGATGGACTGGCTGGCGAAGTCGCGCGTGATCTCGCCGGCCATTTCGGTGACGCGGCGGGCGATCTGATCTCGGGTGAAAAGAATTCTGAGCTGGGGAGTGACCGCAGTGCCGGAGTGCATGGCCGCTATGGTAGTCGAAGTTCGGGGTGTTCAGCTACAGAGGAAGCAGGGCAAAGTCATTTTCGAAGCCCGGTTATTTCTTTCGTTCTCCTCCATGTCCTTCGTGGGTACATTTGGGGCTGATAGAATTCTTCCGCTCGACTTGCATCTGAACATGGCAGAAAGGCGGCCATCATGGACCTGAAAGGCGCCAAGCTCACCTGGCTGGGGCACTCGACGTTCCGCCTGGAAACCGGCGGCAAAACCATCCTGATTGATCCCTGGGTGATGGGGAACCCCTCGTGCCCGTCCAACGAAAAAATAGTGAAGAAGGTGGATGCGATGCTGTGCACGCACGGCCACTTCGACCACATCGGCGACGCGGTCGAGATCGCGAAGCAGCACAACCCGGTCGTGGTGGGAATTTTCGAACTGGCGACGTGGCTGCAGAAAAAAGGCGCCAAGCAGATTGCGCCGATGAACAAGGGCGGCTCGCAGGAGGCCGCCGGGATGCAGATCACGATGGTGCACGCCGACCACTCCTGCGGCATCCAGGAGGACGACGGCTCCATCATCTACGGCGGCGAAGCGTGCGGGTACGTGATCGAACTGGACAACGGGGTGAAGCTGTACCACGCGGGCGACACCAACGTGTTCGGCGACATGCACATCATTCACGAGCTGTATCACCCAGAGATCGTGATGCTGCCGATCGGGGACCTGTTCACCATGTCGCCGCGCGAGGCCACCTACGCCTGCCAGTTGCTGCGGCCGAAGGTGGTGATCCCGATGCACTGGGGAACGTTCCCGGCGCTGACCGGGACACCCGCGGCGCTGAAGCGGCTGATCGGCGACATGGGATGCGAGGTCGTGGCAATGAAACCGGGACAGACGATGGGATAAAACGATGAGCGACGGAAAGCGGCCTTCGTGGGCGATGGGCGGCGTCACCAGTGAGGCGGTGGACAACTATCTCTACTCGTTGCTGCCCGACAGCGGCGACGTGTTGCGCGAGATGGAAGCAGAAGCGGCGAAGCGCAAAATCCCGATTGTCGGGCCGGCGGTGGGACGGTTGTTGTACTTGTTGGCGAGGCTGAGCGGGGCGCGGCGGATCTTCGAGATGGGTTCGGCAATCGGATATTCGACCATCTGGTGGGCCCTGGGCGCGGGAGAGGAGGCGCGCGTCATCTACACGGACGGCGATTCCAAAAAGGCGATGGAAGCCTACAAAAACTTCGAACGCATCGGCGTGGAGAAGCGGATCGAGATCAAGGTGGGCGACGCGATCGAACTGCTCTCCGAACAGAACCTGGAGCCGTTCGACATCATTTTCAACGACGTGGACAAGGAAGATTATCCCAAGGCCTTTCACCTGGCGGTGCCGCGGTTGAGGCGAGGCGGGCTGTTCGTCAGCGACAACGTGCTGTGGAGCGGGCGTGTTCCGGAAGCGGCGGCGGGGAAGGAAGGCGCCAGCGAGGCGACGCGCGCGATCGTACAGTTCAACCGCATGCTGTACGAATCGAGAGAGCTGTTTACCACCATCCTGCCGCTGCGCGATGGGGTGGCGGTGGCGCTGAAGCAGTAGTCCGCAATCGCGCCCGCTCCGCTGAGTACGACCATAGCTGTGAAGTGCTTCATCGCCGCGTATGTCACCGGGCAGGGATATGCCGGCAGACCTTCAATTGAGCTTGCTGCGTCTCACTACCCTCGAAAATCCTGATAAAGTAATGTTCAGAGCCGCGTCTCATATTGTGGGACGATGTCGATGGACTTACCCTCTTAACGAGGTCGCGCCTGACGGGTGACGATCCAGCCTCGTAGCCTGTCGCGTGGGGCTACACCAAGGCGATGACCAGCCGGGTTCTCAGGCTCACGACCGTTACCTTGACTTAGGAGTGCATCCGAATGCCGATCAGCAGCGACGTGGTGATGGGCAAGGATGTTCGCGTCTTTCAACCGACGCTGGTGAATTTGTACGGTTGCACGATTGGAGATGAGACGAAGATCGGCGCATTCGTGGAGATCCAGAAGAATGCGTTCATCGGACGCCGGTGTAAAATCTCTTCCCATACATTTATTTGCGAGGGGGTAACCGTCGAAGACGAATGCTTCATCGGCCACGGAGTTGTGTTCATTAACGACAAGCAACCGCGGGCGACAGCGGGCGGGCAGTTGCAGACCGAGGTTGATTGGAGAGTGGTGCCAACGCGCGTTAAGCGCGGCGCTTCCATCGGGAGCGGCGCAGTCGTTCTGTGTGGCATCACCGTAGGCGCGGGAGCGATGGTAGGCGCCGGCGCTGTCGTTACTCGCGACGTTCCGGACGGCGCGGTGGTGGCGGGCGTCCCGGCACGACTACGGGCGAAAGCGGGCGCCTCGGTTTAAGTACGCAACCCCAAGCTTTTGTCTTGCTGCCGCGTGGAGCGCTGAAAGGGCGACTGTGATTCAGGTCGGCTTAATCGGGTACGGATACTGGGGGCCGAACCTCGTCAGGAATTTTTTTGAAGCGCCGGGCTGTCGGGTCGCAGTGGTCAGCGATCTGAGGCCTGATCGTGTTGCCCGCGCCGCGGCTCGCTATCCCAGCATCGGCACCACGGTCGATCATCGGGAGCTGATCAACGATCCCGGCGTCGACCTGGTGGCGATCGCTACCCCGGTGTCCACGCACTTCGAGCTGGCCATGCAGGCGCTGCGCGCCGGCAAGCACGTGCTGTTGGAGAAGCCGCTGGCGGCAAATTCCGAACAAGGCGAACAACTAATTGAGGAAGCCGATCGCCGCAGGCTGACGCTCATGGTGGATCACACCTTCGTGTACACCAGTGCGGTGGGCAAAATCCGTGAACTGGTGGCCGCCGGCGCCCTGGGCGATGTTTACTACTACGATTCCGTGCGCGTGAATCTGGGGCTCTTCCAGCATGATGTCAATGTCATCTGGGACCTTGCGGTGCACGACCTGGCAATTCTGGATTACGTCGTGGACGCGCGGCCGATCGCCGTGTCGGCAACCGGCATCAGCAACGTGCCGGGGAAGCCGGAGAACATCGCGTACGTGACGCTATTCTTCGCCGAGAACGTGATTGCGCATCTGCACCTCAACTGGCTGTCCCCGGTAAAGGTCCGCAAGACGCTGATCGGCGGCAGCCAGAAGATGATCGTGTACGACGATCTGGAAGCCACGGAAAAGGTTAAGGTGTACGACAAGGGAATCACGGTCACGAACAACCTGGAGAGCTTTTACCAGATGCTGATCGGGTATCGGACCGGCGACATGTGGGCGCCGAATCTGCCCGCCACCGAAGCCCTGCAGACCGAAGTCCAACACCTGCTGCACTGCATCGAGCACAAACAGAAGCCCACGACGGATGGCGAAGCCGGATTGCGCGTGGTGCAGGTCCTGGAAGCCGCCAGCCAATCCATGAAAGAGCGCGGGCGCCCGGTGGAACTGACGGGCGCGAAAGGAGCTGCGGTTTGGTCCCGTTCCTAGATTTGAAGGCGCAATATCACAGCATCAAACCGGAGATCGATGCTGCCGTCGCCCGCATCCTGGAGAGTTCGCAGTTCGTGCTGGGCGAAGCTGTCGCGGCCTTCGAAAAGGACTTTGCGCGCTACTGCAGCACGGAACAGGCGATTGCCGTGAATACCGGCACCAGCGCCCTGCACCTCTCGCTGCTGGCGGCAGGTATCGGCGCCGGCGACGAAGTCATCACCACCCCGTTCACCTTTGTGGCGACGGTGGCGGCAATCCTGTACACGGGTGCGCGTCCGGTGCTGGCGGATATCGACCCGAAAAGCTTCAACCTTGATCCTGCCCAGATCGAGCGGGCCATCTCGCCGCGAACCAAGGCCATCATTCCGGTTCATCTGTACGGTCAACCCGCCGACATGGACCCGATCATGGAAATAGCCAGGCGCCACAAGCTGATCGTGATCGAAGACGCCGCCCAGGCGCATGGGGCCGAATACAAAGGCAGGCGCGTGGGCAGCATCGGCGCGATGGGTTGCTTCAGCTTTTATCCCGGCAAGAACCTTGGCGCCTACGGCGAAGGCGGCGCGGTGACCACCAGCAATCCCGAATACGCGCGCACCATCCGCATGTTGCGCGACTGGGGCGCGGAGAAGAAGTACCAGCACCAATTGAAGGGCTACAACTACCGCATGGAAGGGTTCCAGGGAGCGATTCTGGGCGTGAAGTTGCGCTATCTGGAGGGGTGGACAGAGGCGCGCCGCGCGCATGCCCGCCGGTATCACCAGTTGCTGGCCGGCAGCGGCGTGCGCACTCCTGCCGAGGTGTCCGGGGTGCGCCACGTCTATCACGTCTATACCGTACGAAGCGCCGAACGTGACGAACTGCAACGGACACTCCAAGCCGCCGGCGTGCAGACCGGGATCCACTATCCGATTCCCGTGCACAGGCAGCCGGCATATTCCGATCTCGGCTATGGCCCGGGCGACTTTCCGCACGCCGAAGCGGCCGCTCGGGAAGTATTGTCGTTGCCCATCTTTCCGGAAATGACGGAGGCGCAAATGCAGGAGGTAGTGGCGGCGGTCGCTTCACGGAGGTTCGCCAGTGTCGCCAAGCTCTGAGACCGAGGCGCGGGTGGTCCGCGCGGTCCACGGCCGGCAGGAAGTCCAACCGGACCCGCCATTTGAGCAGGAATTCGCGGAGCACCTCAGGAACAGCTCAAGCCACGAAGCCCTGCTGGAGTTGTACAACCGCTTTGCGCAGGGTGATACCGACTTCGATTTGCGCATGCGCCGAGTGCTGTGGCGGGCCATAGCCCGACGGATCGGCAATGGAGTGCGCATCGGGCCTGGGGTTGGCTTTCAGCACCTGGAAACCTTTGAGTTGGGCGATAACGTATTCATCGGCGCCCAGGCCTACATTCAAGGACGGTTCGACGGCCGCTGCGTCATTGGCAATCATGTTTGGATCGGGCCGCAGAGTTATTTCGACGCTCGCGATTTGGTCTTGGAAGACTATGTCGGCTGGGGGCCGGGGGCGAAGGTGCTGGGTTCGGAGCATACCGGCATTCCCCACGACCAGCCGGTGATTAAGACCGACCTGGTTATCCGGCCGGTCAGGGTGGGAGCGTGGGCCGATATCGGTACCAATGCCGTCCTGCTTCCCGGAGTCACCGTGGGGAAGGGAAGCATCGTGGGAGCGGGGGCCGTCGTTACCCGCGACGTAGCTGAGTTCGCTATCGTCGCCGGCGTGCCCGCGCGTTTCGTGCGGTGGCGCGAAGGATATGCCGGGGAAGTACCGAAATAGGTGAAGCCGGTACGTACTGCGACTGAGCTGTGATGTCCAAATCTTTCAATTTCGCCGATTACGCGAATACTCCCGAGGAGGAGCGGCCCGTACTCTCGGTGGTTACGCCGGCCTACAACGAATCGGCGAACGTGCCCGTCATGTACGAGCGGTTGGTGCAGGCGCTGGACGCAGCGAAGCTCGACTGGGAGTGGGTGGTGGTTGACGACCATTCCGCCGACGACACGTTTGCCGTCCTCGGCCGCCTGAGCGCCGCCGACGCTCGCGTGCGCGCGGTGCGGCTGGCACGAAATTTCGGTTCCCATATGGCGATCACCTGCGGCCTGCACGGCTGCCGCGGACAGGCCGCCGTCATCATGGCTTCCGATCTGCAGGATCCGCCGGAGGTGATTCCCGATCTGCTGTCGCGGTGGCGCGAGGGCGATCAAGTGGTTTGGGCGGTGCGCCGCCGGCGAGAAGGCGAGACGGTCACGACCATCGGTTTCTCCCGCCTATACCTCTGGCTCATGCGTCACATTGTCGGAATCCGCGAAATGCCGGCCAGCGGCGCCGATTTCATGCTTCTCGACCGCTGCGTCATTGACGCCTTCCTGCAGTTCCGTGAAGCCAACGTCAGCATCGTCGCGCTGCTGACGTGGATGGGATTTCGGCAGGGCTCGATTCTGTACGACAAGCAGGCGCGTCTGCACGGCCGGTCGGGTTGGACGCTGAAGAAAAAGCTGAAGCTGGTGGTGGACTCCGTCACGTCCTTTACCTACGCCCCCATACGCGCCATGTCGTACGTCGGGTTTGCGGTGGCGGTGTTGGGCTTGCTGTATGCCGCCTACGTTCTGGTCTACGCCCTGCACGGAAACCCCGTCTCGGGCTGGGCCTCGCTGATGATCGTGGTGCTGGTGATTGGCGGCGTGCAAATGGTCATGCTGGGGGTGTTGGGCGAATATTTATGGCGCGCGCTGGACGAATCGCGGCAGCGTCCGCGTTATCTGGTCGAAGCAACCACGGCGGAAATGGCCCGGGCGCGGAGTGCCCTCGCGGGTAGCGTTCGCGAGGAGCGATAGGGACGCCCGGCGGTGGCAAGGAGCAGGAAAACACGCGCGCTGGTCCTGGGGTTGATCGTCAGCGCCCTATTTCTGTGGCTGGCGCTGCGCAATGCCGATCTGCGGCAGACCTGGTTCCGCTTGCGCGACCTGGATGGCCGCTACCTGCTGCTTCCGGTCGGCATGACGTTGCTCAATTACCCGCTGCGCGCATGGCGCTGGCAGCGGATTTTTCCACCTCATGCCAGACCGGGCTTTTGGGTATGTTTTCAGACGCTGGCGGTGGGCAACGCGTTGAACAATTTTGTGCCGGGGCGCGGCGGCGATCTGGCCCGGTGCGTACTGGTATCCCGCAAGACATCGCTAGCCGGCGGGACGCTCGCCCTGGCAACGCTCGGGGTCGAGAAGATTCTGGACGGGCTGGCGCTGCTGGCAGTTGTCCTATTGTCGTTTCGCTTCTTGACGCCGCCGCAGTGGATGGCGCGACTGGAGATTGCCGCGGCCATCATTTTTGGCGGCGCGTTGGCGGTCGTTATCGTGCTGCGCTATCGGTCACCGTGGCTTCTCGGGTGGGTGGAACGAAGGTTTCGCGCGGCCGGATTCGCCGCGTTGGGCGAGAGAATTGCGCACCTGGGCAGCTCGTTCGCGGAAGGCTTGCATGCGGTCGCTTCGATGCGCGACATGACCGTTTTGCTGGCCATCACGGCAGCCATCTGGACAACGGAAGCGGGCCTGGTGTGCGGCTTAGCTTGGGCGATGCACGTTCCCATGTCGCTCGCAGCCGGCCTCATGGTATGCGCGGTGCTTGGGCTGGCGCTGATGATACCGGCAGCACCGGGGGCGCTTGGCACCTACGAGTTTTTTTCCTCGGCCGCCATCGCTCTCACCGGCGTGGGCGCCGCAATCGCTTTGGCGCTTACGCTGGTTCTTCATGCCTGGGTGTTGCTATCGACTAGTATCACCGGGCTCTGCTGCGCAGGCTCGACGGTGACGCTGCGGGCGCTGGCATCGCAAGCAGAGCCGGTCGAAGGGGCGGAGGAGGCGAGTGCCGCCTGCGCCGCTGAGCACAAGTAGCGCGTCGGGCGGCACGAGAGACAGAACGCGATCATGGGCATTGATCAAAGTCGAATTCTGATCACCGGCGGGGCGGGCTTCATCGGCACGCACCTGGCGGAGCGTTTTTCCGGGCAGGCCAAAGAAGTCATCCTGTTTGATAACGGACGGCGGGACTCGCTCTCGCTGGCACCGCATCTTCGTACCCACCCGTGCATTAAGTTCATCTCCGGCGACACGCTCGACAAATCTTCGGTCGCCGGCGCTTTCGATGGCGGCATTGATGTCGTGCTTCACCTGGCGGCCATTGCCGGTGTGTCGAGCTACTACCAGGAATCGCTGAAGACGTTGCAGGTAAATATTCTAGGTACGGTGAATGTGCTGGATGAGGCTGCGCGCCGCGGCATCGCCCACTTCGTCGATTTTTCTACAAGCGAAATTTTCGGAGCGGATGCCATGTGGGTCACGGAAGAGATGCCATGCGGCATCGGCGCTTCATCCGAACGCCGTTGGGTTTACGCCACCAGCAAACTTGCCACCGAACACTTCTCGTTGTGTTATGGAGAGGCGCACGGCTTTACGGCCACGGTGGTGCGTCCGTTCAACATCTATGGTCCGCGCCAGACGGGCGAGGGAGCGATCAGCAACTTCTGTCGTGCCGCCCTGGAGGGCAAACCGCTGAAGGTTTATGGCGACGGTTCGCCGGTTCGGGCGTGGTGCTACGTCAGCGACATGGTGGATGCAATTGAGCGCATCCTGCAGGTTCGCGAACACTCCACGGGGGTGTTCAATATCGGCAACCCGCGTGAAATCGAGACCACGCTCGGGTTGGCGCGCCGGATAGCGCGCCTCGTGCCGGGAACGTCCATTGAGTTTGAAGCCGTGAGCCGTGCCGAGGTGCGCGCCCGCGTCCCTGTTATCGAGCGCGCTCGCACCATACTCGGCTATGAGCCCAAGGTAGATTTGGAGCAGGGACTGAACTCGACGTTGCAGTGGTTTTCCAAGGCTAAGGGAGCAGTGCGATGAAAGTTGCCGTCATCGGCGCCGGCAAGATGGGCCTGCCGCTGGCCTGCCAGTTCGCCGCGCGAGGCGCAGCGGTGCTGGCCTGCGATGTCCGCCAGGAGGTCGTTGACGCCATCAACGCCGGCCGCTGCCCGATTGACGAGCCGGGAGTCGCGGAGCTTTTGTGCGCTGCCGTCGAGCGCCGCGCTCTGGTCGCAACCACCGACACCGCTCGCTCGGTAGCGGAAAGCGATGTCGTGGTCGTGATCGTCCCTGCGTTGCTCACGCCAGAGCTAGATGCGGACCTGTCAATTTTGTGTTCTGTGTCCGGGCAAATCGCCGCGCAGCTCCGCCCAGGCACCATGGTTTCTTATGAAACGACAGTTCCGCTGGGATCCACGCGACGTCACTTTGTTCCTATCCTGGAGCGCAGCGGACTTCGCGCCGGCCACGATTTTGACGTCGTGTACTCGCCCGAGCGCGTAAAGAGCCAACTCGTCCTCGACCACCTGACGAAAACGCCGAAGGTGGTGGGTGGCATCAACACGGCTTCGGCAGAGCGCGGCGCCGCTTTCTACGGGCAGTATCTAGGCACTGAGGTGACGAACGTCGGGGCGCTGGAGGCTGCTGAGTTCGTCAAGCTGGCCGGCATGGCGTATCGCGATGTGAATATCGCCCTGGCGAATGAGTTGGCGCGCTATGCCGAAGCTGCCGGGGTGAGCTTCGAGCCCGTACGCCAAGCCGCCAACACCGACGGCGAGGCGATGTTGCTGCGACCCGGCATCGGCGTCGGCGGACATTGCACTCCGGTGTATCCGTACTTTCTCATCCGTGATGGAGAGCGGCGCGGAGTTCCGCTGGTGCTCGGTTATCGCAGCCGCCTGATCAATGACGAGCAGGCGGAGCACGCGGTCAGGCGCGTGGCTCGTGAATTGGGGACGTTGTCAGGGAGAAAGGCGCTGATCCTCGGGCTTGCATTCCGGCCGTCGGTCAAGGAGCACCTGTTCTCGCCGGCATTTCTGATCCGCGACGCCCTGGTGAGGCACGGGGCCGACGTCCGACTCCACGATCCTCTCTATAGCGATGAGGAGATGCGCCGCCTGGGATTCCAACCGGGAAGTTTCAAGGAGCGGCCCGCTCCCGAAATTGCGATTCTGAACACTGCGCACCCACAGTACGGCAGCATGAATTTCGAGTCCCTGGCAACGGCTGGCGTGCGCGTCATCTGCGATGGGCGTAACTTCTGGAATGAGGAAGAGGTTCTCGGTGCGGGCCTGAAATACGTCGGAATTGGCGTGCCTGACCAGCGAGCCAAAACCGAGGCACAAGTCCCAGTAGCCAGGCCGTTGCTCGGAGGCGAGGAAGCGGAAGCGGCTGCCGATGTCATTCGCGGCGGATGGGTAACGCAGGGCCCGCAGGTAGCCGCTTTCGAGCGCGAATTCTGCGATGTGGTGGGCGCCGCCCACGCGTGCGCGGTCTCCAGCGGGACGACGGCGCTTCACCTGGCGCTCAAGGCTGTGGGCATCGGCCCCGGCGACGAGGTGATCACCGTCAGCCATTCCTTCATCGCGACCGCCAACGTGGTCCGCTACTGCGGCGCGCTGCCGGTGTTCGTGGACATCGATCCTGTCAGTTTCAGCATGGACCCCGCCCTCATCGAGCAGGTGATCACGCCCCGAACGAGGGCCATCCTCTGCGTCCACCAGATCGGCATGCCCTGCGAGCTGGCGGCGATTGTCGCCATTGCGCGCAGGCACGGCTTACCGGTGATCGAAGACGCCGCGTGCGCCATCGGCAGCGAGATCGTGTGGGAAGGGAAGTGGGAGAAGATCGGACGGCCACACGGCGACATTGCCTGCTTCTCATTTCATCCGCGCAAGCTGGTCACCACCGGCGACGGCGGTATGCTGACGACCGCCAATGCCGCCTGGGATCGCCAATTCCGGCTGTGGCGCCAGCACGGAATGTCGGTGCCGGACACGGTGCGCCACGGATCCGCGCAGGTGGTCTACGAATCCTATGACGAACTGGGATACAACTATCGCATGACGGACATCCAGGGGGCGGTCGGACGTGGGCAACTCCGGCGGCTCTCCGGCATGATCGCCCGCCGTCGTGAGTTGGCGCAGCGTTACGCCGAGCTGTTGGCCGGCATTCCGGGCATCACGCCACCGGCGGAGCCGGCGTGGGCGCGTACAAACTGGCAGTCGTACTGCGTTCGCCTGCCGCAGGGCGTGGATCAGCGGCAAGTCATGCAGGCCATGCTGGACTCCGGCGTATCCACTCGACGCGGGGTCATGTGCGCGCATCGTGAACCCGCCTACGACCAGGAACCCTGGTCGTGCGGTTCCGGCGAGGGTCGCTGCGCCTGCCGGGGCGGCCGTTGCGAGCGCCTGGTCAACAGCGAGCGCGCCCAGGATGAAACCATTATTCTGCCGTTGTACCACCAGATGAGCGAAGCCGATCAGGACCGTGTCGTGGCCGCGCTGGCGAGTTGCTGCCGCGATCAACGGGTGGGCTCAGCGGCGGGCCATACAGATTAGGAAGCACAGGGAAACGACCAGTCATGCACATACTGCACGTCGTGGGAGCGCGCCCCAACTTCATGAAGGCGGCGCCCGTGGTTCGCGCCTTGGGCGAACACTCATCCGTCCGTCAAACCATCGTTCACACCGGCCAGCATTACGACGCCAACATGTCGGACGTGTTTTTCCAGCAATTGGCGATCCCGGCGCCGGATGTCAATCTACAGGTCGGTTCGGGTTCACACGCCCAGCAGACAGCGGAGATCATCAGCCGCTTCGAGCCGGTCGTAGTGGAGCGAAAACCGGATTTGGTGCTCGTTTACGGAGACGTGAACTCGACCGTCGCGGCGGCCCTGGTCTGTGCCAAGTTACTGGTCAAAGTCGGGCATGTTGAGGCCGGACTGCGGTCGTTCGATCGCACCATGCCGGAAGAAGTCAACCGCTTGCTGACGGACCAAGTCGCGGACCTTCTGTTCACGCCATCCCGGGACGGCAATGAAAATCTTGCCCGCGAAGGGGTCGCGCCGGAAAAGGTGCACCTGGTCGGCAACGTAATGATTGATACCCTGGTTCGCATGCTGCCGGTGGCGCGGCAGCAGATCCCCAAGGATCTGCCCGAGCAGTTCGTTCTGGTCACGTTGCACCGGCCTTCAAACGTTGACGATCTGCCCTGGCTGGCGAAAGTGATCGCCACCCTGTGCGAAATCGCCAAAGACGTGCCAGTTGTTTTTCCGGTTCACCCGAGGACGCGGAAGAACCTTGCGGATGCCGGTCTTCAGCCCGATGGCGTGCGCATGATCGATCCGCTGCCTTACATCGAATTTCTCGGGTCGCAAACCCGTGCCGCGCTGGTCATTACCGACTCCGGCGGCATTCAGGAAGAAACCACCTACCTGGGCGTGCCCTGCATCACGGTACGCGAGAACACGGAACGTCCCATCACCATCGATCTGGGCACGAACCATCTTGTCGGACGCAGCGTCGAAAGAATTCGGTCCACGGCTTACGAGGTTCTGAACGGTCCGAAAAAACGTGCTGCAATCCCGCCGCTGTGGGACGGACACGCGGCCGAACGAATCGCCGCGATCATTGCTGCCAGCCGATTCTGAGCTACGGCCGCGCGCGCATCCGGCTTGTGTTTTTCAATCGGCGAATGCCGGCCTGAACAAGAATGGCCATTCCGCCGTCGTCGAGGTGAAAGACCACCAGCCTTAGGCTATGCCCTCGCAGAGGCGAGGGCATTTTTCACGGGCCTTTTGCGGGAGAAAGAACCACGCGAGGCGTGCTGTTCCCGGTCACCCGAGCTCGACAAACTCGCAGAGAACCGGTGTCGCCACCGGATTAGAACTGCCTTTGCCGGTACAATACTTTCAATTTGCAGGCCGATGACACCTGATGCCAAATCTCTGTTCCTCGGAAGTCCTCAGAACGGTTCCGGCCCGCGGACCAGTCTCTCGATCTTTGTCCCTGTGTATAACGAACAGTACCTGGTGGAGGCAAGCCTGCGAAGGCTGCTGATCTTGGCCGAGTCGCCCCTGCTCAGTCGGATTCAGGTCATCGTGGTTGACGACTGTTCGCGCGACGAATCCGCAGTGGTGCTGCAGCGCTTTCAGCAGAACCTTCCCGCCGACCCCTCGGGCAAGTTGGATTGGCATTTCTTGCGCCATGAGCGCAATCAGGGCAAGGGAGCGGCCGTACGCACCGCCCTCGAACATGCCGAGTGCGAACTCTCGGTCATCCATGATGCCGATCTCGAGTACCACCCGCGCGACCTCCTGCAGATGCTGCCACTGTTTCTGCACGAAAATGCCGACGCGGTATTCGGTTCCCGTTTCATGGCCGGGGGATTCAAGCGCGCCCTGCTCTTCAAGCACTCCATCGGCAATCACGTGCTGACGTTCTTGTGCGATCTGGCCAGCGACCTAAACCTCACCGACATAGAAACCTGTTACAAGATGGTCCGCACCGACTTGCTGAAGACGATTCCGCTGGTGAGCAATGATTTTCGTATCGAGCCGGAACTGACCATCAAGCTGGCCAAACGTGGCGCGCATATCTTCGAAGTTCCCATCAGCTACTCCGGCAGAACGTATCAAGAAGGGAAAAAGATCGGCTGGAAGGATGGCCTGGGAGCGCTGTTTGCGATTGCCCGGTTCAAGGTCTCCGATCGCATCTGCCAACCCGATCAGTACGGCAGCGAGGTTTCGGTGCGGCTGGGCCGTGCGCCAAAGTATGCCTCCTGGCTGGCGAGCCGGCTGCGTCCCCACCTCGGCTCCGATGTGCTGGAGATTGGCGCCGGCATGGGCAGCCTGACCGTGCAGTTGATTCCCCGGACGCTATACTGCGCTTGCGATGCGAACCCGCTCTTCGTGCGCGAACTGCGCAAGCTGACCGTCACCCGTCCGTATCTGGAGGCCTCGCAGATTGACCCCGCCGATCCCGCATCGCTTCCCGCCGGGCGCAGGTTTCACACCGTCATCTGCCAAAATGTGCTGGAGCACGTGGACGACGACGTCGCGGTGCTCCGTGGCATCGGGGACAGCATCCGCGAGGATGGGCGCATCGTTGCCCTGGTGCCGAATGCCCCCGCGCTGTTTGGCGCGATTGATCGCAGCCTCGGTCACCGCCGGCGTTACACCCGAGATCAGCTTCATCGCTTGGCGGAGAAAGCCGGCATGCGATGCGCGTCCATCGTACCCTTCAACCGCGCCTGCAGTGTTCCGTGGTGGTTCGCAGGGCGTGTCCTCCGCCGAGAACGCTTCAGCCTGCTGCAGGTGAAGTTCGTCAACTGGGCTGCGCCCGTCCTGCGCCGGCTGGATACGTGGGTCCCGCTGCCGCCCCTGTCCTGGATCGCAACTTTTGAGAAGGTGCAAGCGCGGACGGTCGTGACACCATCCCCACGAGAAAGCGAAGCCACTCTTCTGCGTTAGGCGGCCGCAGACTAACGCGCCGCAGCCTGCGTCGCCGCAGGGTTGGCATACTTACCCGTAATTCCATTCCACCGGATGCTGATCATTTCCCCAAACATGCGCAAGCCGTCCGGCACTGGGTTGATCTTGGAATGTCCGACATGCGCCCACTCCACCGGGATTTCGGCGATCCGCAGCCCATAGATTCTGGCCAGGTACAGCAGTTCGGCGTCGAACCCCCAGTGATCGATGCGCTGGGCGGAGAAAATCTGGCGGGCCGCTCGGCGGGTGAATGCCTTGAAGCCGCACTGGGTATCTCTGTAATTCAGCCCCAGAACAAGGCGGAGCAGCAGGTTGTAGGTGCGGCCGAAGATTTGCCGCAGAACCGGCTGCCGTTCCGTCTGCAACTTCGGATCGACCCAGCGAGATCCGATGGCGACATCAGCGCCACCCTCGATAGCCGCCAGCAGCTTGGGAGCCTCGGAGATCGGAGAGGATAGGTCCGCATCACTAAATAGCAGCACGTCTCCCTCAGCTTTCAACATCCCGTTTCGAACGCTGTAACCTTTGCCGTGGTTTCCCGGGTTCTGCAGGAGCCGCACGCGCGGATTATTCAGCGCGAATTGCCGCACGATCTCGGCGGTGCCATCGCTGGAGCCGTCATCGACGACGATGATCTCCGCTTTCCAGTGCTGCTGCGAGACATAGCTCAACACTTTGTCGAGGGTCGCGGCCAGCCTGCGGCCCTCATTGAAAGCAGGGAAGATTAGGCTGTAAGTTGACATGTAAGAGATCGAAAGATCTTTTCGATTCTACAGAGTAATTTTCATCATTGTTGCACGAACTGCTGCCCATAACGGCGATTTCCGGGCTGCGAGCAGCGTGGCCATGCGTGGTACTCTAATTGTCCCCAAGTTTGTGCCCCCGAAAACGCCAGCCGCGGTTGGCGCCGATGTTGCCGGCGGGGGAGTAGCTGCGCCGGAGTGTGGAATGAAGATTACGGTTGTTGGTTCGGGCTATGTCGGGTTGGTGGCGGCGGCGTGTTTTGCCGACATGGGCCATGACGTCATTTCTGTCGATAACGACGCCAGCAAGACCGCCATGCTCCAGCGTGGCGAGGTGCCCATCCACGAAGAACACTTACCCGAACTCTTGGCCCGGCATGGCGGCAAGCGCATTGCGTTTTGCAGTTCGTTGCCCGACGCCGTTGCCGGCAGTGACGCCATCTTTATTGCCGTCGGCACGCCGCAAGGCGGCGATGGTTACGCCGACCTTTCCTACGTGGAATCGGTCGCCCGGGAACTGGCCCGCGCTATGAAGGGTTACAAGCTGATCGTGGAGAAGAGCACGGTTCCCGTATTTACGCACGACTGGATTCGCAAGGTCATGCTGCTCAACGGAGCATCGGCGGATTCGTTCGACGTCGCTTCGAATCCCGAGTTTCTCCGCGAAGGCACGGCCGTCACCGACTTCCTGTATCCGGACCGGATCGTGGTGGGCGCCGACAACGTGCGTTCGACGGCGCTGCTGCGCGAAATCTATTGCCCTCTTACCAGCGGCAGTTATTACCAGGCGGGTCCAGCGATCCCGAGGCCCGAGGGCGCGCACATACCGCCGGCGCTCATCGAGACCAGCGCCAAGAGCGCGGAACTGATCAAGCACGCCTGTAACGCATTTCTGGCGATGAAGATCTCGTTCATCAACGCGGTGGCCAACATCTGCGAATCGGTGGGCGCCGATGTTCGCCAGGTGTGTAACGGCATTGGCGCGGATGAGCGCATTGGCCCGCGTTTTCTCAATCCCGGCATTGGCTACGGCGGCTCGTGCTTCCCGAAGGACTTGGCGGCCTTCCGCGCCGTTGCCCGCGAATGTGGATACGACTTTCGCCTGCTCGACGAGGTCATCAACATCAACGAAGACCAGCGCCATCGTTTTCTGCGCAAGGTGCGAAGGGCGCTCTGGACGTTGCGGGGAAAGCGACTGGCGGTGCTCGGCCTATCCTTCAAGGGCGGGACTGACGATGTGCGCGAATCACCCGCCATCGCCGTCGTCGAGATGTTGCTGAAGGAAGGATCGGAAGTCCGCGTCTACGATCCGGCCGGCATGCAGCGCGCCGGTGAGACGCTACCGGCCTCGGGCGTAACCTTCGCTTCCTCGCCCTATGAAGCAGCCACCGGCGCCGATGCGCTGCTGATTCTGACCGATTGGGCCGAGTTTGCCGGCCTCGATCTGGACCGCATTCACGCGGCTTTGGGTTATCCGATTGTTGTGGATGGGCGCAACTTGTATGACCCGGCGGTGATGGCAGCCCATGGGTTTCTTTACTACAGCGTGGGCCGGCCCGACGTCCAGTCGTCCGCCGTTAGGACGACGGCAGGCGCAGAGTAATTGCAGAGGTCAGGAAAGCGTGCGAGTCAGCCGCGCCGGCTCTCCGATGCACCCACGCTGGAGCGATACCAATCCACCGTCTTCGACAACCCCAGTTCGAAGGTCACGGCAGGCTTGTACCCGAGGTGTTTCTCCGCCAGAGAAATATCGGCCAGGGAATGCTTGATGTCGCCGGTGCGCTCCGGCTCATACTTGGGTGGACCACTGTACCCAGTCAGCTTCTGCAGAATGGCGTAAGTCTGGTTCAGAGTGATGCGGCGGCCGGTGGCGGCATTGAAGGCTCGCCCGACAACTTGCGAGGCCGGCGCCGCACAGGCCAGGAGGTTGGCGTTCACGACGTTCTCGATGAAGGTGAAATCGCGGCTTTGTTCGCCGTCCCCGTATATGACCGGCTGATCGCCACGCAGCATGCTGGAAATAAACTTGGCCAGCACGCCGGAGTACTGCGAGGTCGGATCCTGGCGCGGTCCGAAGACGTTGAAGTAGCGGAGTGAAAGGGCTTCCAGACCGTACACACGGGAGAAACATGTCAGGTAGTACTCGCCCGTGAGCTTAGCAACGGCGTAGGGCGAAATCGGGCTGGGGAGCATGCCTTCATGCTTGGGCAGCGTCGGCGCATCGCCGTACAGCGAGGATGACGATGCGTACACCACCCGCTTCACCTTGGCATCGCGGGCGGCAATGAGCAGGCTGAGTGTGCCATCGACGTTGGCGCGGTTGCTCTCGGCCGGATCTTGCACGGAGCGGGGCACGGAAGGAATGGCCGCTTGGTGGAGAACATAGTCCACCCCGCGACAGGCAGCGGCCACCGCGGCGGCGTCGTTGATGTCGGCCTCGATCATCTCGATTCGCGAGGCCATGGGAGCAATGTTTTCGGCTTTGCCGGTACTGAGATTATCAATGCCGCGCACGCGCTCGCCACGATCCAGCAAGGCGTGCGCAAGCGACGATCCGATGAAGCCGGCGATTCCGGTGATCAGGTAAAGGGCCATGTTAGTTGTCGTGCGCTAGCAGCGAACTACGTTGGGCGCATCGATACCGTGCGTCGCGTTACGGGTGTCGACCACGAGCTTCGATTCGCGGACAATGCGCGCATAGTCGTAGTCGGAGTGGTTGGTCACGATCAGCACGCAATCGTACAGCCCGAGATTTTCCAAGGGCGTGTTTTTCATTTGCAGGTCGTACTTGCGCCCTTTGCCCACGAAAGCGAAGTAAGGGTCGTTGTAGGAGACGGCTGCGCCCTCGCGCTGCAACAGCTCGATGATCGTCAGCGACGGCGACTCGCGCAGATCGTCGATGTCCTTCTTGTAAGCGACGCCGAGCACTAAAACCTTGGCGCCGTTGAGCGCCTTCTTTTGGCCGTTGAGGGCCGAGGTAACGGATGCGACAACGTGGTACGGCATGGCGGTATTGATGTCGCCGGCGAGTTCGATAAAGCGGGTCTGGAAGTCGAACTCCCTTGCTTTCCACGAAAGGTAATACGGGTCCACCGGAATACAGTGTCCGCCGAGCCCGGGACCGGGATAAAACGCCTGGAAGCCAAACGGTTTTGTCTTTGCGGCTTCGATCACTTCCCAGATGTCCACTCCCATGCGCAGGCACAGCAGTTTGAGCTCGTTCACCATCGCAATATTCACGCAGCGATAGATGTTCTCCAGCAGCTTGGTCATCTCGGCGACGGCCGGCGTGGAGACGCGCACGGTGTGCCGGAAAATCGTGCCATAAACCGCGGCAGCCAGTTCACCGCCCGTGGCGTCGACCCCGCCGATGACCTTGGGAATATCGTGGCGCTCGACATCGGTACGGCCGGGATCCTCGCGCTCCGGGGAGAAGGCAACGTAAAAAACGTCGTCACCGGATCGGCCATTGCGGGCGGCTTGCAAGCCATGCGGGTTGCCTTTCTCCAGAATGGGGACCAGCACTTCTTCCGTGGTGCCGGGATAGGTGGTGCTCTCGAGGATGACAAGCTGGCCGGCGTGCACGTGGGGCGCGATGGATTCTGCCGTCCTGACGATGTAGCTCATGTCGGGCTGGCGGAATTCGTCCAGCGGTGTGGGCACGCAGATGATCACGGCATCCATGTCAGCGATCCGCGAAAAATCGCAGGTCGGGGTGAAGCCGCGTTCGCGGGCCGCCTGGATCTGCCGGGGCTCGATGCGCACGATGTAGGAGCCGCCCTGGGTAAGGGTCTCTATTTTGCGTGTATCGACGTCGAACCCGGTGATGGCAAATCTCTCGCCGGAAAACAGCAGAACCAGCGGCAGACCTACATAGCCGAGGCCGATGACCCCGATTTTCGCAGTGCGCGCTTCGATGTTGGCCAGAACCTTGCTTACGGCAGGCCCGGACATGACGACGCCTGTGGACATTTTTTCTCCTGGCTACTGCCTGGCTACTGATAAGACCGACAATTTTATACCAGAACTGCGCGGCACTGGCCGCGAGGGAGAAGTTACGAAAGTGGCGTTAACGAGCGACCCGTTCTGCTCGTTGGCTACGGTATGTCTTTGCCCAAGGGGCCTACGCCGAACTGCCCAACTGATCGCGGAAGTATTGCAGAGTCCGCTCAAGACCAGCCTGTAGAGGAACCTTGGGTTCCCAGTCGAGCAACTGCCGGGCCTTGCTGATGTCCGGACACCGCTGTTTCGGGTCATCTTGCGGAAGGGGCTCAAAGACGATCGGCACCTGCGACCCGGTAAGTTGCTTGATGCGCTGGGCAAATTCCAGGATGGTGACCTCTTGTGGGTTCCCGATGTTGACGGGATTGTGCTCGTCTGATTGCATCAACCGATAGATGCCGTCGATCAAGTCGGAAACGTAGCAGAAGCTCCGCGTCTGGGAGCCGTCACCGTAGACCGTCATCGGCTTTCCGGTAAGCGCCTGATACACAAAATTAGGTAGCGCGCGCCCATCATTCAGCCGCATGCGGGGGCCGTAAGTGTTGAAAATCCTGACGATGCGTGTGTCTAGACCTCGCGCGCGGTGAAATGCCATGGTCAGGGCTTCGGAGAACCGTTTTGCCTCGTCGTAGACGCTTCGCGGACCGACTGGGTTGACGCGCCCCCAATACGTCTCCGGCTGCGGACTGATTTCCGGGTCTCCGTAACACTCCGATGTGGACGCCAACAGGAATTTGGCTTTCTTTTCCTCCGCCACCCGGAGCGCGTTGTAGGTGCCAAAGGAACCGACCCGGAGCGTTTCAAGCGGGAGCCGCAGGTAATCCGGTGGACTAGCCGGTGAAGCGAAATGCAGCAGGTAGTCGAGGCTGCCGTCGTATATCAGGCCACTGCTGACATCGGCGCGCAGGAATTCGAAGTCGCGGTTGTTAACCAGGTGATGAATGTTTCGTTGCGTCCCCGTCGCTTCGTTATCCACGCACACAACTTTCCAGCCGTGGCTCAGCAAGTGTCCGCAAAGATGGGATCCGAGAAAACCCGCCCCGCCTGTCACTAACGCCCGCATAGTTATTGCCTTACCTCCGGCACCATCGCGAGTGTACCGACCGGGCAGTCGTCTTGGCAATTTTGCCGCGTTCCTGCTCCAGTCAGCTACCTCTGGGTGAGGCGGCGCGACCAGCTTTCGCTCCCGTCAATAGCTAGAATTGCCCCTTTCGTGCTATACATATCGTTAAACCTTGAAGAGTACTGGATGTTTGGGAGGTAACGGTCCTCTAGCGTCCGAGGGGCGCGCGACTGCCACGACCGTTACACATCAGAAAGTTTGAATTATCTCTGTAGCGACTGCTGGGCGATAACCGATTGGAGTGGTGTAACATTTGGATGGAATGGGTTCGGCAGAGTAACTCCCATGTGCTGGAGTGGTAGTCCTCACCTTGTTGTTTCTGCGTCTTTGGCAGATCAGAAACGGCCCCAAGTGAAGGCCACAACTCGTACCCGCTTGTAGGGGCGGCTCTGGGCCGCGGATTCAGTCGTAAGTAGTTGATTGCATTATGCTTATTTCATGATGAGTCCTGTAACTGAGGGGGCGAAGCTGTCTCCATCACCTGCCATTACGATGGGCCCATTGCGATTGCCGCCAATCGTAGAGCCCAACTCGACGGGGCTGGCGGTAGCGCCATCGGCTGACTGGTATGCGTTGTACACTTGCTCTCGCCACGAAAAGCAAGTTGCCGCCCAGTTACAGCAGCGCGACATCGAGTTCTTCCTTCCGGTCTACGCCAGCGTTCGCCGATGGAAAGACCGCCGCGTCACCCTCCAGCTTCCCTTATTTCCCGGTTACGTTTTTGTGCATACCTTCCTGCAGCGCCGTCTCGAGGTGCTCAACGTGCCTGGGACGGTACGCTTCGTCGCTTTCAACGGTCGACCGGTGGCGCTTCCCGAGTCCGACCTGCTGCGGTTACGTAGCGGACTCGATCAAGGACTTTGCGTCACGCCGCACCCGTACTTGAGAATCGGCCGTCGCGTGCGCGTGCGTTGCGGTCCGCTTGCGGGAATGGAGGGAATCCTTGTGCGCAAGAAGGAGCATTCCCGGATTGTTCTATCCATCGATCTCATCATGCGTTCTGTCGCCGTCGAGGTCGACGTTGCCGACGTCGAGCCTCTAAACTGAGTCGTTGAAGTTCCGCTCGATGCTGTTGAGTGAGGTAGTATGAGGAGCGCATTCCCGCAGAATCCCAGGTTGTCGCTGGTGTTCGCGTTCGTCCTGCTGTTAGCCGGCATTTCCGCTTTTGCCCAGACAACATCTCCATTGGAGGACCGGCAATCGCGGGCCGCCCGCGCCGCCATGGACCAGGCGGCGCTGTCGGCAGACAGGATTATCAGCATTCTGCGGGAGGAACCTGGGCTTCTGCTGCAACTGAAGAAGACCCTGATTCGCAAGGCGTATGAACAAGGGCGGTTGCTCGATCCAGTCGATCTCACCGACGCGGCCATCGAGCGCCTCGTTCGCGACGACTTCAACGTCCGCGTGCTCGCGACCCAGGAGATCGAAGCCCGTTCCTACATCCGCGCGAAGCCCACACGCGAGGAAGTGCTGCGCGATACGATTCGCAAGATTCCGTCCGCACAGTCTGCAGCGCCGCCCCCGGCCACTTCAGGTAAAACTCAGGAAGATGTCTACTGGGCAACACACGAAGAAGAGCCTCAAGTCGCTCCCTACCGTGGCGCCACGTCTTCCGAGGTAACCGGCGCTCCGGGTCAATACGGCCAGGATGAGCAACAGCAGCCGGGCGTCCAGGCTCCGCCGCAGCCGCGCAGGTCCGTTCCGCAACCGGCTACGCCTTCGGATCGCCGGCGCGAATTGCAGCGCGCCGAACTCGAGCCTCCCATCGACGAAATCAACTCCGCCAGCTCGCGCATGGCACGCATCACTCCCGATGAATTGCCGGACCTGCTGGCCGGTACCGCGGTGCCGGCCGCCCAACGAATTCCGGCGAATCCCGGCAGCGCCACCAGTTACGACCGCGCCCTGCGTGACTCGCTCGGTTCGTCCTACGGTCTTCCTTCCGGAAGTGTTTCGCGCGGTAGCCAGACACGCGAGCAGTACAGCCAGTACCCTCAGGCCGGTACCGAGACGCGCCTCGAGCGCCGCACGCGGCCGATGATGCCGGGAGTCTACGATCGCGGTTCCGAGTCCTCGATCTTGCGTCGCCGTGCCAGTCCCTACGCCGACGTTCCTTCCCTGTACGACTTGTACTTGCAGGTGCGCAAGCAGCCGCCAGTGCTGCAACGTTTTGGCGCCGACGTCTTCGTCAACGGCAGCGGCAACGTTGAGGAGTTGCCCATCGACATGCCCGCCGGACCCGATTACGTGGTTGGCCCCGGCGACGGCCTCAGTATCGAGCTTTGGGGCAGCGTTTCGCAGCGCCTGCAGCGCATCGTGGACCGCGAGGGCAGAGTTGCCCTCCCCGAGGTGGGCTCGGTCCCGGTGGCCGGGCGCAGTCTGGGAGACGTACAGCGCCAAATCCAGACAGTACTGCGAACGCAATTCCGCGACGTGCAGGCTGACGTGTCGCTGTCCCGGCTGCGCACCGTACGCGCCTATGTCGTGGGCGATGTCGAGCGCCCCGGCGCGTACGACATCAGCTCGCTTTCCACCCCCCTTAACGCTTTACTCATGGCCGGTGGGCCGACCGCCCGCGGTTCTCTTCGCACCCTGAAGCATTACCGCGGCACGCAACTCATCCAGACGGTGGACGTCTACGATCTAATCCTGCACGGCATTCGCTCCGATGTGCAGCGCATCGAACCCGGAGACACCATCCTGGTTCCGCCGATCGGGGCGCAGGTGACGGTCAACGGTATGGTTCGCCGCCCAGCAATTTACGAACTGAACGGCGAAAAAAACCTGGCTGAGATTCTGGAACTTGCCGGCGGCGTGCTCTCCACTGGCACTCTTCGCCACATTGACGTCGAGCGCGTGCAGGCGCACCAGGAACGGATGATGCTCAGCCTCGACCTGCCCGAGGCCAACGATCAGCAGGCCGTCCTTGCCTCGATGGAAGCATTTAAGGTCCAGGACGGCGACGCAGTTCGCATTTCGCCCATCCTGCCCTACAGCTACAAGACGGTGTTTCTCGACGGCCACGTCTTTCATCCCGGGAAGTACCCCTACCGCGATGGCATGAAGGTTACCGACCTAATCAAGGACTACAGCGACCTACTGCCCGAACCCTCAGGCCGCCACGCCGAGATCATCCGCCTTAATCCTCCCGACTTCCGCCCCGCGGTTCTGGCCTTCAACTTGGAAGATGCCCTGGCGGGCAAAGGCGAGGCTCCGATCCTGAAGCCGTTTGACACGGTCCGCATTTTTGGCCGTTACGACTTTGAGGATCCGCCCGAGATCATGGTCACGGGCGAGGTTCGTGATCCCGGCGAAAAACTGACCAACGGCGAGACGCATCTTCGTGACGCCGTGTACCTGGGCGGCGGCCTCACGCCGGATGCGCAACTGACCGACGCCGAGGTGTACCGCAAATTGCCCGGCGGGGGCATGAAGGTGATCAGCGTCAACCTTGGCAAAGCGCTCGCGGGAGACTCGGTCGAGAATGTCGTGCTCGAATCGCGGGACCGCATCATCATTCACCGCGACCTGACCAAGGTGGACCCGCCGACGGTCACGATCGAGGGCGAGGTGGCGAATCCCGGCCACTACCCCCTGGGCGAGAATATGACCGCGGTTGAACTGGTGCGCGTGGCCGGCGGGTTCAAGCGTGGCGCCTACACTCGTTCCGCCGACCTGGCTCGCTACGTTGTCGAAAACGGCAAGAGGATTCTGGGCGAGCATCAGGAAATACCCATCGCCAAGGCGATGGCCGGTGTCGCCGACACCGATGTTCGCCTTTTTGACGGCGACGTCCTGACGATTCGCCAACTTGCCGGCTGGCACGACGTAGGAGCGTCCATCACCGTAAAGGGCGAGGCCCTGCACCCAGGCACGTACGGCATCGAGCAGGGTGAGAAGCTTAGCTCCATTCTCAAGCGCGCCGGCGGTTTCACGGCGAGCGCCTACCCCTACGGCGCCCTGCTGGAGCGCGTGCAGGTCCGCGAATTCTCGGAAAAGAATCGCCAGGACATGATTCATCGCATCGAAGCCGGCGCCAACACGAATATCAGCGGGAGCGTGAGCGGTCAGGAACAAGCGGCGCTGGTGCAGGCTGCCATGCAACAGCAGCAGCAGGTATTGATTGCGTTGCGCAATCAGACGGCGTCGGGCCGGCTGGTGATCCACATTTCATCCGACATTCGCCGCTGGCAGAACACCGCTGCCGATATCGAAGTCCGGGCGGAAGACGTACTGCTCATTCCCAAGCGCCCGAACTTCGTGCTGATTAGCGGCCAAGTGTATAACGCCTCGGCGGTGAGCTTCGCGCCGGGCAAGAGTGCTGGCTGGTACCTGCAACAGGCCGGCGGTCCTACCAAGCTCGCGGACACGAAGAACATTTTTGTTATTCGTGCTGATGGTTCCGTTCTCGGCCACCAGGGTGGCGCAACGTCAGGATTCTGGCGCGGCGGCGTGCTCAGCGCCCGCTTGGAACCGGGTGACACCGTGATCGTTCCCGAGAAGTTCATCACTGGTTCCAGCGCGTGGAAGGAAGTCATGACCACGGCGCAATTCATCTCCTCCATGGCCATTGCCGCCCGAGTGGCAACCAGCTTCTAGGATCATTGTGAAACATCTCAGTCCAGTGGCCATCGCTCTTCTGCTTGCTTGCGCCGCCATGTTTTCGCCGGCGCAGGAGCAGGACCCACCGAACGCGAAGCGGGCCTGCACCGATTTGTCGGGCAGCGTCACCTTGCCCTGTCCCGGAGGCGCGAAGTCGCCCACGATGGAGGACATGGACAAGACTGAGGCAGACAACGCGCCCAGTGCTGCGGCGGCGCCACGCCACGCGCCGTCTGAATCGCGTCCGAATCCCAATCCAGCGGCACCCACTGCCCACGCGAACGCGGCGCAGCCGCCTTCACCAGTTCGCCCCGCCAGCATCCGCCAGCCCATTGGCTCTGCCTACCCGGACGCCGATCCCGGTTCTGCTTCCGTTTACTCGACGTCGGCGGCGGTCGGACCGGAGCCGGTTTCGCTGCAGCCTGCAAGCTCGGTCCCTGGCTCGCCCGAACGGGCATTGTTTCGCAACCTGGTTGCCGACCAGAAAGCGATCTGGACCAGCCCAGTTCATTTGCACCTCAACGATGTCCAGTGGCTGGCGCCTCTGCTGGGCGGCTCGGCGATCATGATCGCCAGCGATACCGACATCGAACGACACGTGCCCACCGGCGCCAACTTCCGCAAGCAGAGCAACAGCCTGTCGAACTATGGTGTCGCGGCTTTCGCGGGTGTGACCGGCGCGACTTGGCTGTGGGGCGTAGCCAGCCACAACGACCATATGCGTGAGACCGGCGTTCTTAGCGGGGAAGCCGCACTCGATAGCTTCGCGCTCACTTACGCGATCAAGAGCCTTACCCAGCGCGACCGTCCTTACGAGGGAAATGGACATGGCAATTTCTGGTCGAAGGGTAACTCGTTTCCCTCGGAGCACGCCGCGGCCGCCTGGTCGGTCGCCACGGTTTTCGCCCATGAATATCCCGGCCCATTGACCAAGTTGTTTGCCTACGGCGGTGCGGCTGCCATCAGCGCTGCCCGGGTCACTGCCGACAAGCACTTCGCCTCCGATGCGCTGGTCGGTAGCGCCATCGGCTACTTCGTCGGGCGCCAGGTTTATCGTGCTCATCACAGCGGCGAAAACCCGGATCGGATCTACGGAACCTTCGAGCGCGCGCGCGGGGCCGAAGGCCCTCGAGATCCTGCCAACATGGGCTCGACCTATGTGTCGCTGGATAGCTGGGTGTATGCAGCCATGGACCGGCTGGCTGCGCTCGGTTACATCCAGTCCGCGTTTGCGGGATTGCGCCCGTGGACGCGCATGGAATGTGCGCGGCTGCTGGATGAGGCCTCAATGCGCATTAACTCCGACACCGGCGGCGGCAAGTCCAGTGCTGAAGCTGCCCGACTGTATCAGGCGCTGCAGTCGGAGTTTTCCGCCGAATCTCGCCGGCTGGGCGGCGGCCGAAATCTCAGCGCCGAGCTCGAATCAATCTATACGCGCTTTACCGGCATTTCCGGCAAGCCGCTCAACGACAGCTACCACTTCGGTCAGACCATCATCAACGATTACGGGCGTCCCTACCAGGAAGGCTTCAACATGGTGACCGGTTTCACCAGCCATGCCGAGGCTGGCCCGCTGGCGTTCTACGTCCACGGCGAGTATCAGCACGCCCCCTCGGCGCCCGCGTACCCGCTTGCAGTCCGCCAAGCGATTGCGACAAAGGATGCCAATCCAGTGCAGCCTGCGATCCCGGTCGCGGCGCACGACGACTTCCAGTTGCTGGATACCTACGTTGCGCTGAACATCAGGAACAACCAGATTTCCTTTGGCCGGCAAAGCACCTGGTGGGGTCCGGGCCAGGGCGGGGCGCTGATGTTCAGCGACAACGCGCTGCCGTTTTACTCCCTGCGCTGGATGCAGGTCAGCCCGTTCAAGCTGCCGTCGTTGCTCGGCTTCCTCGGCCCGGTGCGGACGGACATGTTTATTGGCAGGCTGGAGGGCCATCATTACCCTGGGAATCCCTATATCAGCGGTCAAAAGCTCAGCTTTAAGCCGACCGAGAATCTTGAGGTCGGGTTCTCGAAGATTTCGATCTTCGCCGGTGGGGGCCACCCGCTAAGCTGGCATAATTTCTATAAGTCCACCTTCGGGGTCAACAACCACCCTTCTTCTGACACCTTCAAGTTTGACGTAGGTGATCACCGTGGTGGTTTCGATTTCACGTACCGGATACCCGGGTTGCGCAATTGGCTGACGCTGTACAGCGACTCCTTGGTGGACGATGACCCATCCCCCATTGCTGCGCCCCGGCGCGCAGCCGTCAACCCGGGCATATATCTCTCGCACGTGCCGGGAGTACCGAAGCTCGATTTCCGCGCCGAGGCGGTTAACACGGATCCTCCTTCCGGACGTAGTCTGAACGGACAGTTCATTTACTGGAACTTGGTTTATCATGATTCCCACACGAATGCCGGAAACCTGATGGGCAGTTGGATCGGCAGGGAAGGACGCGGCGTTCAGGCTTCCAGTACCTACTGGTTTTCGGCGCAGAATACCTTCACGCTGAGCTATCGCAATGGCCGGGTAAGCAAGGATTTCGTGCCCGGCGGCGGCAGCCTCGATGATTACTCGGCCCGCACCAACTGGGTCCTCCGCCCAGACCTGAAGCTCAGTGGCTGGATTCAGTACGAGCGCTGGTCCTTTCCTTTCCTGGCGCCGCGGGGCCAGTCTAATGTGACGACGTCCATTCAACTCACTTTTCGGCCCGCGGCGCACCTGTCGCGCTAGCTTTACGTACTCCAATCTCAAGGCTCGAGTTTGAAATCCGCATAATCCGAGACGCCTGCGACGCAACGGCGGCGTCTCCGTAATCCCGCTGTTATCATGATCGTAACAATTCCAGGTCACCGAACGGTTCACAGGTTACGTATCGTCCGCCTGGGAGAAATCACAAGTGATGTTGTCGTCGGCAGTACTTACAAACAGCTCTGGAACGGGAATTGCAAATGGATAGGTCAGGGACGGCGGTTGATTCTGGGCTGAACTCGTCCACGGTGGACGAGTTGGCCGAAGTCAGCGTGCGTCCCGAGCCTGCTTTTGCGCGCCGCGCCATGGCTGTCCTTTGGTCACGCCGCCGTTTTTTGCTCCGCTTCACTCTTCTCGGCATTGTGGTGTCAATCGTCGTGGCCTTCCTGGTCCCCGCGACTTATGAGTCCACGACTAAGCTCATGCCACCCGACACCGAGTCGGTGGGCAAAATGGGAATGCTGATGCAATTGGTCGGTGGAAGCGGAGCAGGAGGTGTGGCAGCCGATTTGCTTGGTGCGAAGAGTTCCGGAGACATACTCGTCGAGATCCTCCAGAGCCGCATGTTGCGGGACCAACTCATCAACAGCTTCGACCTGCGCAAGGTCTACAGCGCCAAGCTGATGATGGACGCTCGGTTTACTCTCGCGCAGCGTACCAAGATCGTTCAGGAGAAGAAGAGCGGTGTCATCAGTCTCACAGTTACCGACCGCGATCCGGTCCGCGCCATGCGCCTGGCCCAAACCTACGTCGATCAACTGGACCGCTCGATCAATACCCTGAATACTTCTTCTGCTCACCGCGAGCGGGTATTTCTCGAGGAGCGGCTCAAAGGCGTCAAACAGGACTTAGATACCGCCAGCCGCGACCTGAGCCAGTTCGCCAGCAGGAACACCGCCTTGGACCCACAGCAACAGGGCCGAGCCATGGTTGATGCTGCCGCACGCCTGCAAGGCGAGATGATTGCCACAGAATCCGAGCTCAAGGGTTTGGAGCAGGTGTACACGCCGCAGAACATACGTGTGCGTAGCGGCCGCGCTCGAATTGCCGAGCTGCAACGACAGCTCGACAATCTCGGTGGCACCGCCGGCTCATTGCAGCACCGGGCCTCCGGTTATCCGTCCATTCGGGAGCTACCGCTGCTCGGATACACCTACACCGACCTCTACCGCCGCGTCAAAATCCAGGAAGCTGTTTACGAAACGCTCACGAAACAATACGAACTCGCCAAGGTGGAAGAGGCGAAGGAATTGCCCAGTGTTAGCGTGCTGGATCGCGCCAACCTGCCCGAGCGCAAGTCTTGGCCACCGCGCAGGTTGTTTGTGATGGTGGGTGTGTTTTTGTTCCTGGCTGCCGGCTCCGTATGGGTCGTTGGCCAAGATTACTGGCAACAACTCGATCCGCAAGATTCGCGCAGACAATTGGTGGCCGAGGCGCTCGCCGGCCTCAGCGTCGCGCGGCAAGACTTGGTTGGGGAAGGTGTTCGATTCAACACGATGCTTGGGCGCCTCCGTCGTCGGAATGTGCCCCGTGCTTCAAATTCGGAGGATGGCGATTCCTCCGCCTAGCGATCAGCGTTCCCATCGAGCCTCACCTGCTGGCCCCTTTTCATTCACTGGTTGCCTCGTGCTGCGCGTTACAGGTTGGCCGGGGCGTGCACCCCAGGGGCATGGCTCACACCAAGCCCTCCCCCGAGCAAGTGAGGGCCTTGGTGGATGGGATCCAGCTGCTGAGCGCAGGGAGGTGGCGCGCTGGTTTCCCGGTGCAACCTTGGTGAAGGAGAGATCGTTAGGTCTCAGCAAGTCCGTAATCGCTGTGAGGTAGGAAGAACAACTTCTGCCTGCATTTAGCACCAGTGGTAACTAATGTTTTTCGGTCACTGACTAGGAATTCGGAGAGCAGCCGCCAAGCGTCTGAACAGGAGGCACGAACCAACGATGCTTGAGCGAATCGTTGTGCGCCTCTTTGTGACATTTTTTCTCTTGTTGCAGTTTACTGCCGCTCAAAGCGTGGCAACGAACCCCGCTGGCTCGCAGACCATTGTTCAGCCTGCTAACCCGTACCTTAGTGTGAGCCGGTTGGAGCAGGTTCGCTACTGTGACCAGTTCGGCGGTGCCGACGCCGCCGCGCAAATCGCTGCCTGTATTGCCGACGTGGAGAATATAGGAGGCGGCGTCGCCGATGCGCGCGCACTGGCCGGAAACCAGAGCGGGGCATCAGGCTTCAGTGTGGGAGACGGAACGAATCCCGTCCTGCTGCTGTTGGGGCAGGTAACCCTCACGCTGTCGGGTGGAATCACCGTAAATTCCAATTCTGCGATTCAATGCATGAGCCAAGGTTCCACCATACGAGCCGGAGCCAACCTGACTGCACAGGTCGTAACCCTTGGCGGCATAAACCCGCAGGTGAAGTACTGCAAAGTGGATGGAGGCGCTTACGCGCTTAACGCCATCTACGCAGGGGATAACGTCACCAATTTCCTCATCAAGGAAAACGAATGCACCAATACGAGTTCCGCCGCCAACGCCGACTGTATCTCCGTGATTTCCGTGTCCGGAACCTCCACCGGAAAGATCCTCGGTAACTTGGTGCATGATTGGGGGGCCAGCGGCGGGGCCATCGCTCTGCGCGGGGCGACGGACACGGAAGTGGGGGGAAATGTCCTGTACGGAGGTGGCGGCAGCGCTACCGGACATGCCGCCATACAGCTTGGCGGCACGATCCGTGCCAACATCCACCACAACCATGTCAAGAGCAACTCCAACTGGGGTACCAGCTGTTTCCGGGATATTGCTCCCATCTTCGACAGCAACCAGGTAGCCGGCAACTACAATCGCGGTATGGAATGCGACTGCGCGTACGCACCGGTTTGGAACGGTAACACCATAAGGGGTCCGGCCGCATCGGGCTATGCCGCCATAGAAGCGGAGGCTTCCCCTTTCGCTCGGATAACCGGCAATACCGTTGATAGCGCGTACGAGTTTGGAGTTCACCTGTTTGGCCGCCTAGGGGTTGACGAAGTCCTTCTCGGCGATGCTGAGACCAACTGGACTTGTTCCCCTAACGTTGCCTGCTCACTGGATGGCACTGACAAGAAAGGGGGCGCCTTCTCGGTGAAGATGGTGATAGGCTCCGGCTTTGCCAGCGGCACCATTGCCTACGGGGCCACAACGGCTGCGCGCGATGTCACCTCCTACCTGCAAATCAGAATGTGGTTGAAGTCGGATAGGCGCATCATGCCGGGAACGCTGGCCGTGCGGCTCTCTGCCACCACCAGCTTTACCGACAACGTAGTGCAGGAGCCATTGCCGGGTTTGTATGCGAACCAGTGGACGCAGTTATATGTTCCCATGCGCGTGTATTGGAACAAGAGGGGCATGCCCCACATCAACTCCGTAGGGTTGGTGACGCTGGGCGCGATTGGCTCCCTAACGCTGCATGTAGACGACATTCAGGTAGAGAACCTCGCCACACACTCTCTGGTGTCTGGCAACGTACTGACCAAAGTAGGCGTCTGCTATGTGGGTTTGGACGGAACCGTGAGCGATAGCGACATCGACTACAACACCATGCTCGATGCTGGAGTTTGGGGTGTCTCCACTTCGGGGACAACGGGTATTTGTAACACGACTTCAGGAGGCAACGCGGGAACGGGAAATCGCTTCATTGGCAACTCCATTCGTACGCCGCTGGAGGGATCTACGCTGGGGAACTTGATCGGCATTGACGAGCGGGGCAGCGGCACCTATATCGCATATAACACATTAGTTGGGTTTCCAGCGGGGCAGGACATTTACAACGCGGGCACGAACACCGTACTGGTCGGCAACCGCAGGGCGGACACCGACGCCACCTTCCGAGTATCGACGGACATCTTATTCACCGCCACGACGTTCGCCACCCTGGGTGCACCCGCGAACGGCACGATCAAGTACTGCAGCAACTGCACGATTGCCAATCCCTGTGCGGGCGGGGGCACGGGTGCCATCGCCAAACGTCTTAACGGCGTATGGGTTTGTAATTGACGTCTGGCCTGCTCCGTTCTTGTGGCCCGCCCCAGTGCGGGTGTTTCCAAGGCCGAACCCCATCTCCGTTGGCAGGTAACATTGTGACGCCGACCGTGAAAGACACAATCAAATCCTACTGGGAGGCCCAGCCTTGCGAAACCGATCGGGCGTCCAGCCCGGCAAGCACTCCTGAGTACTTTGAGGAAATCGAGCGTGCGCGCTACACCACCCAGCCGTTCATTCATTCCTTCGCCCAGTTCACGCGCTGGCGCGGCCAGCATGTATTGGAGATCGGCTGCGGAGCGGGCACTGATTCGCTGCAGTTTGCCCGCGCCGGCACCATCCTGTCGGCGGTGGATTTGACGTCCGCTGCCGTCGCCCTGACCCGCGAGCGCCTCGCGCTCAGCGGTTTGTCGGGCGATATCCAGCAGGGCGACGCCGAAGACCTGCCCTTCCCCGACAATCACTTCGACCTGGTCTACTCCTGGGGAGTGCTGCATCACACTCCCAACACCGAGCGCACGTTCGATGAAGCCTTCCGCGTACTGAAGCCCGGCGGAAAAATTACGATCATGTTGTACAACCGTCACTCCATCGTGGCATGGCGGGTGTGGCAGAAGTTCGCTCTGCGCGCCGGTCGTCCTTTCCGCAGTCTTACTGACGTTATCGCCCACAACGTGGAAAGCGCGGGCACAAAAGCGTACACGCAGAAGGAATTACCCAGGATGTTTCACCGGTTTTCGAATGTAACCGTGGAGCCCGTGCTGACCCCGTACGATCTCCGCCGCCTGCCCTCCTGGCTACGCCTCTGGCTGCCCGCGGCCTGGGGCTGGTTCCTGGTGGTCAACGGTTGTAAACCGTAGGCCCGTAAGTTCCACCGTTTATTTGTCCGCAGACGTAGCCGACGGGCGCAAGATTGCGCTCCGAAGCAAGATTGTGTGCACCGCGTGATCGCATGAATCGGACTTCCGCCAGCGCAGCGCGAGATGACGCCGTGACGGCCACCACTTTGGAGACTTCGCCAGCGGCTAAACCGGCAGGCAGGTTGCTCGCGCGCAATACCGTCCTGAACTTCATCGGGCAATTCTTGCCGGCCGTGGTGGCGCTGTTTACCGTGCCCTTTGTGATTCATCGGCTCGGGGCCGAGCGGTTTGGAGTGTTGTCGCTGGTGGCGCTGGTGCTCGGGTATTTCAGCTTGCTGGATTTCGGCGTTGGCCGGGCCACAACCAAGTTTGTCGCTGAAGCGTTGGGTAAGGGAGAGTCCCGCGAGCAGATCAGCAGAATCTTCTGGACGTCGCTGGCGCTCCAGGGCGTTCTCGGCACTCTCGGCGGCCTGCTGCTGTGTGCGTCTACTCCCTTCCTGGTGCGCCATGTTTTGACGGTCCCAGCGGAGCTCATTTCACAAAGCGAAACCGTTTTCCTTCTCTGTTCCATTTCCGTCCTGGTCACGCTGGTTACCGGCACGCTCAGTGGCTTGCTGGAAGCGCATCAGCGATTCGACATTGTCAATGCGCTGCGAACGCCGTCCACGATCGCCACCTACGCTCTTCCCGTTGTGGTGTTGTTGCTGGGCGGAGGATTGCCGGCCATTGTCATTTGTTTGACTGTCAAGAGCATTGTCTTCGCGCTGATTTTCTTTTTCTACTGCGGGCGCCTGCTGGCCGGGGGCGGACCTCGCGCGGTGGACTTCCGGCTGGCGCCCACGTTGTTCAAGTTCGGCAGTTGGTTGACCGCGGTCTACGTGCTGTCTGCTATGGTCACCTACCTGGACCGGTTCCTCATTGCCTCGCGCCTGTCCACCACTGCCGTAACCTACTACGCGCCGCCGTACGAGATCGTCAGCCGTCTGTGGATTCTTCCCCAGAGCCTGTTCATGACTCTGTTCCCCGCGTTCGCCGCCATGTGGGGGACGCAACGCACTGATCTGGAACGTTTGTTCTGCCGTTCTTTCAAGTATCTTGTGCTCAGTGCCAGTGCCGCGGTTGCGCTTATCATCGTGCTCGCCCATCCACTCCTGCTGTTCTGGCTCGGTCCCGAGTTCGCCGCCAGAAGCACCCTGGTCTTGCAACTGCTGGCTGTCGGTTTCTTGTTGAACTCCCAGGCGTGGGTGCCCTCCACATTGCTGATGAGCATGGGCCGTCCCGATCTGGTCGCCAAGCTCTTCCTGCTGGAAGCCCCGTTTTATTTTGTGGGCGCGTATTGGATGATCGGCAAGTTTGGCATTGTCGGCGCAGCTGCTGCGTGGGCCATTCGCGGTGGCGTGGAGACAATCATTTTCTTCATTACCTGCTGGAGAGTTGCTTCATTTCGATCTTCCATGTTCATCGAACAACGCGTGGTGCGCCTTCTGCCACCGTTGTTGGCTTTGCTTGTCGGCGTCATTCCTCTCCGGGTCGCCGCCGCCGGTCAGTGGTGGCACGGGCTTGGGGGAGTCGGTTGGACCGCACTTTTTGCCATCGTCAGCTTCCGATTCGTGCTCGACCGCTCGGAGAGGGCAGCGGTTACTTCCCCGGTCATGCGTTTCTGGCGGCAGCGCGCGCGATTGCCGGAACAAGACTCCGATTTTTGAAAACGCGAAGGACGGTCCGGCATGAGGGTCATAGGCCGCATCGCTCCATCGCCGAAGTAAACCGAGGCGAACATTGGATACAGCAGCAGCATTGAAGCAAGAGGTGAAGTCCTACTGGGAAGGGAAACCGTGCGGCGCCTCAGTAGGAACGAGCCCGCTCTATAGCCTGGAATTCTTCGAGGAGATCGAGCGTAGCCGCTACGAGAATGAGCCCTTCATCCACTCCTTTGCGCAGTTCACGCGCTGGCGTGAGAAGAGAGTGCTGGAGATCGGTTGCGGCGCTGGTACCGACTCCCTCCAGTTCGCCCGCGCGGGTGCGGAACTTCACAGCATCGATCTCACTTCCGCCGCCGTCGAATTGACGCGCAGGCGCCTAGAGGTCTATGGGTTGGACGGCGAGATCCGCATCGCCGATGCCGAGAACCTTCCTTTCCCCGAGAACAATTTTGACTTGGTATATTCCTGGGGCGTGCTGCATCACACGCCCGATACTCAAAAGGCGCTGGCCGAAGTGCACCGGGTCCTGAAGTGCGGTGGCCGATTCGTCATCATGCTCTACAACCGGCATTCTCTCGTCAGCTTGCATTTGTACTTGAATCACGCCCTTCGGGCAGGCCGCCCCTTTCGAACTTTCAAATATCTGTTGGCGAACTACATGGAAAGCGCCGGTACTAAGGCGTACACCCGTCGCGAACTACGGAAGATGTTTTGCCGTTTCCGCGAAGTTAGCTTCCATCCGATAATCACCGGTTGGGATGCCTATCGCCTGCCGCGATTCTTGCTCCCGGCAGCCCTGGGTTTTTTTCAAGTCGCCACAGGTTCCAAGCTTTCCGACACGCCGACGGCAGGTCAACTCTCATGACACCAGGTCTTCCTGCGAGCCCATCGCCCTTTGAAACCGAGGACGCGGCCGGGTTGAACCACGCCAGAGGTAGTTTCTTGAAGATGGTGCTGCCCCGCCTCATGGTTTCAGGCGGGCTGAGAACCGCGTTGGATGTGGGCTGCGGAGCTTTGGGGTTTTTCTCCGCCGTGCTCTCGGAGTTGGAGTTGGATGTCCAAGGCTTGGACGGTCGCCCGGAAAACATAGAGCAGGCCCAGCGCCGCAATCCCCAGCTTCGCTTCATCGTGAAGGACATTGAGGACCCGGAGCTTGCGCGCACCGACCCCTTCGACTTCGTCCTCTGTTTTGGTTTGCTCTACCACTTGGAGAATCCCTTCCGAGCCATCCGCAACCTGTTTGCCCTTACGCGCGGGTGCCTGCTGATCGAGACCCAGGTTGCGTCGTCGGCCGACACCAATTGCGTTCTTTACCAGGAGTCGCGCGCCAGCAATCAGGCTCTGGCTTATCTTGCATTCATTCCCACCTACAACGCATACATCCACATGCTCTATCAGTCGGGCTTTGCTGCGGTCTACGAGTCGGATCGCCGACCCTCCCATCCTCAATTTGAGAGTTCCGTGCTGCGTCATCGGACGCGCACCATTCTGCTCGCATTTCGGCAGGCAAGTCCTGCCGACGAAACTGTCTGCCGTGAGCTTGGTTTTCGTCTCATCGAGCCGCCGCTTCTGCGTAGCGCCGATCTCCGCCACTGGAACACCATCCTCGGGACGATCCTGGATTCCATCCGTCACCCTCGCGCCGCTGGTGCGCGTGCGTTCAGCCGGCTCCTGGCGCGGATTCCTGTCAAGTGGGTAAGACAGTTGTGCTCGTCGATTACGCCCACGCCGGACCTTAGCCGCCGGCCGGGGTGGACCCTCGGCGCCAGTCTATGCAGCCATCGACCGGACTGGTTATTGCGTCGCCTGCTTTGGAAACGTCTGTCGCCGGGCCACGCCTTTATCGCAACTTGGCATCGTGGCATTAGGGTTCACGTCATTCCCGGAGACGAAACCTCTGCCCAACTGTTCATATCCGGCTACTACGATCCGAATGAGTTGTCGTTTCTCGAGGAAACGCTTCGCCCGGGCATGGTTTTCATCGACGTGGGCGCCAACATCGGCCTATATACGTTGTTTGCCGCCACTCTGGTCGAGTCCCGCGGGACTGTGCTTGCGCTGGAACCCAGCCGCCGCGAGTTTCGGCATCTCTCTGACAACCTCCGCCTGAATGCCGCTCACAACGTTCGTGCTCTGCCCCTGGCAGCCTCGCATCTTTCGAGCGTAACCGAGCTGCTTGTGGCGGAGGCGGCACATGCAGGGCACAACACGCTGGGTGGGTTCGCTTACGATAATGTCGCGGCGGAAGCGCGCCAGCCCGTCTCCACCACCACTCTCGACAGCCTGGTTCAGGAGCAGCGTTTGGCCCGCGTGGACGTCATCAAAATCGACGTCGAGGGCCACGAATGGTTCGTGTTGCAGGGTGCGCGAGACACTTTGGCGCGTTTCCGTCCGGTGCTGCTGCTGGAAGTTTGCGAGCCAGCGCTCGCGCGACAAGGCTGTTCTGGCGAGAAGATCCGCGCCCTTCTCGCCGAGCAGGGATACGTGTTGCTCGGCTTCGATGCGGTTACCGGGTTGCCTGTGCCGTTGGTTGGCGAGTCCGGCGCCAACATTCTCGCCGTGCCGCGGCAACTCGCGGATGCGCGTGCCGTGCCCACAGCTGTCACTGCTCCGGTCGCTGTCCGATAAACCGGTTGCTTTCCGCAGCCGCATACGGCTGCGGTTTCAACGTCGCAAAAAATATGGAGCCGGCACTTCTGCAAAGGTTGCGCCGGTAGGGAAGAATACGGAATGCCGAATTTGCCCACAGTCTCGGTGGTGGTACCTTGCAGGAATCGTGCGCATTTCCTTCGCCCGACGATTGACAGCATCCTCGAACAGAACTATCCCTACGTTGAGTGCATCGTCATCGATGCCGCCTCCCAGGACGGCACGGTAGAGCTGCTGAAGAGCTACGGGGATCGCATCGACTGGGTCTCAGAACCCGACGCGGGTCACGCCAACGCCATCAACAAGGGCTGGGGGATGAGTCACGGCTCGATCCTCGCCTGGCTCAATGCTGATGACGTTTATGCCAGGCCTGATGCTGTTTCCATCGCCGTGGATTACCTGCAAGCCCATCCCGCTACCGATCTCGTCTACGGTAGCTGCGGTTCCATTGATGCTGAAGGTCGGATCATCGGCATGTCGTATTCCCACGAATGGGACCTGCTCTACGCCGTCGAACACTGCGATCACTGCATTCCGCAGCCGGCCGCCTTTATCCGCCGCTCCATCCTGGAGCGCGTCGGTTGGCTCGACGAAACCCAATATCAGAAGAAGGATCACGAGCTATGGCTGCGCATTGGCATGGTGGGTCGCATCGATTCCATGCCCGATCTGCTCGCGCACGCCCGCGATCACGAGGGCAATCTCGGCTATCAGGGAGATACTACCGCCGATTCCTGCGTCCAGCTCACCCGGAAATTTTTCGCGCGCCCGGACCTGCCGCCGGAATTCCGCGGCCGCTATCGCCACTCAATCAGCAATGCCTACCTCACTGGCATGGCCTACGCGTGGGACGGCGGCCGTCACCTCGGGAAGACGCTGTCCTTTCTTCTGCACGCTATCGCGGTCTATCCCCCGAACTTCCTGCGCGTGCTCCGCCGCGTCCTATCGGTGGTCGTTTCCGACGCGCTGAGCATCCAACGCCCTTGCGTTCCCCCGCCCCTGCCGCAGGCGAAGTCGTGCGCGGTGGCACGGCGCCAAGGCGATTAGACAGCCCCTTACGGTCGAGACTCGTACCCGAAATGTCACCCGCAGCGCCAACCGACCAGCGGCGAGTATACGAAGCCGCCTACCAGAATGCCGATGGCGCCTACGGTATTCCCGATCGCAAGATCGCGGATGGCCGCCCGCTTGTCGGCCAACAGATTCTATGCCTGGGGTGCGGCGCCGGAAATGATATCTGGCACTTGGCCGCCGACAACCAGGTCATCGGCTTCGACTACGCCAACAGCGGCTTGGAAGTCGCCGAGCGCCACGACATTGCCGCGGTGTATGGCGACCTTAACCTCGACCCCAAACTTCCTTTTGCCGACGCTGCCTTTGACGTTGTGATTTGCAAGGACATCCTCGAGCACCTGCTCGATCCCTTGGCCGTCTTGCGCGACGTGCGTCGCGTTCTAAAGCAAGGTGGCTTTGCTGTGGTCAGCGTTCCCAACCATTTCACGCTGCCCATGCGCCTGCGCCTGCTCTGCGGCCGCGGGCTCATCTATCGCTCGCTGCTGGGCGGCCATGAAGCTTACGACGAGTGGAATTACATGCATGTGCGCTTCTTTACGTATCGCGGCTTTCGTCGTTTTCTTCGCGCCGCCGGCTTCCGTGCCGAGAAGTGGTTCTGGGATTTCGGCAACCTTGCCCACTACCGCAATCCGGACATGTGGCTCGAGCCGCAGCTCTGGAAACGCCAGCACGGCCTACCGCTCTCGCCGCGGGCCAAGCTGGGCGTGTACATCATTCGGCCGCTCTGGGCGGCCTTCAACGCGGTTTTCCCGCGCTATGTGCGCCGCGCCATCGTTGCTCAGGCGCCCGGCCTGCTATGCGGCGGGTTCTATGTGCGCGTGGTGAAGGAGGAGTAGCGGCCGCGCATCGGTCGTTGTGCATGCCTGAGGATCGAAATGCCGCTTCGAGAGGAACAACGGGATGAGCACTGTTTCAATAATCGGCCTGGGGAAGTTGGGGGCCAGCATGGCGGCCGCCATCGCCAGCCGCGGAATGAACGTGATCGGCGTCGACGTGAACCACAGCGTTGTCGACCTGCTCAACCAAGGCCATGCCCCGGTACAGGAAATGGGCCTGGAGGAGATGATTGCCGCCAACAAGAGTCGACTCCGTGCCACTCTGGACCACGGTGATGCCATTCTCAACTCCGATTTATCTTTCGTCATTGTGCCCACGCCCAGTGACGAGCGTGGCGCGTTCTCCTTGCAGTATGCGACCTGGGCTTTTCGCGAGATCGGCCGCGCCCTGCGCAATAAGCCCGACTACCACTTGGTGGTCCTGACCAGCACCGTGCTTCCCGGTTCAACCCGTTATGGCCTGCTACCCATTCTTGAAATGGAATCCGGCAAGTCCGCTGGCTGCGACTTCGGCCTATGCTACAGCCCCGAATTCATTGCCCTGGGCAGTGTGATCCGCGACTTCCTCAATCCTGACTTCACACTGGTCGGTGAACTCGATGCCCGCTCCGGCGATGCGCTCGCGGCCTGCTACGGGACGATCATGGCCAACCATCCGCCCTGCCGGCGCATGAGCCTGGAGAATGCTGAACTCACCAAGATCGCGGTGAATACCTACATTACCACCAAGATCACTTTCGCCAACATGCTCGCCGATCTTTGCCAGCGTATCCCGGGCGGCGACGTCGATGTGGTGACCGAAGCGCTCGGCAGCGACACTCGCATTGGACGCAAGTACCTCACCGGTGCGCTCGGCTACGGCGGCCCCTGCTTCCCCCGCGATAATGTTGCCCTCGGGTTCCTCGCCCGCGCGCTGGGTACGCGCGCCGAGTTGGCTGAAACCACGGATGCGTCGAATCGCGGCCTGGCCGAAAAAATTCTCGTCCTGTTGCGTGGTGTGATCAAGCACGACGTCACCGTTGCCGTTCTTGGCCTCGCCTACAAGCCCCGCTCCCATGTCATCGAGGAATCGCAGGGCATTTACCTGGCGAGGGCGCTGTCGGAGGCTGGCGCTCGCGTTGTCGCCTTCGATCCGCTGGCCAACCGTGGAGCTCACGATGTGCTGCGCGACCACGCCGTGCTCCTGGAATCGGCCCACGAGTGCCTCCAGCAAGCTGACGTTGTGCTGATCACAACTCCCGACCCGGTGTTCCGCCAGCTCGCGGCCGCCGATTTCCCGGTCCGCTCCACACCCGTAACCGTGGTTGACTTCTGGCGTATTTTGGCCGGCCCGCTCGCGGGCGCATCCCACCTGCGTTACATGCCGTTCGGCCGTAGTACCCGCGATGCGGAGAACGCCGCAAGCTTGATCAATCTCTGGGACTCCGCTATGGCCCCGGCCAAGGGAGGCGGCTAAGTGCGTCTCGCCCTGGCGCAGATCAATACCCGCGTTGGAGATCTGGCTGGCAACTGCCGCCTCATCGCCGACAGGATCCAGAAGGCGCGTTCCCTTGATGCCGATGTCGTCGTTTTTCCCGAGCTGGCCGTAACCGGCTACCCGCCCGAGGACTTACTGCTGAGCCCCGACTTTCTACGTGCCACCATGGCTGCGCTTGAGGAACTCGTTCCAGCGTCCCGCGGGCTGACGGTGATCGTCGGCTCCGCTTACGTCAACCGCACCCTTCATAACGCCGCCGTAGTCTTGCACAATGGCCAGATCGCTGGCGTCTACCGCAAGCAGTTGTTGCCCAACTACGGGGTCTTCGACGAGAACCGCTATTTCCACCCCGGACATCAGAAGCTGGTCTTCTCCCGCGGTGAGGCTGTCCTCGGCATCAGCATCTGCGAGGACATCTGGTATCCCGACGGCCCACCGCAGGCGCAGGCCGCGCGCGGTGGCGCCAACATCCTGGTTAACATCTCCGCCTCACCGTACCATGTCGGCAAGGGTCAGGGGCGCGAACGGATGCTCGCCACCCGCGCCGCTGACAATCTCACCTTCGTAGCGTATTGCAATCTGGTGGGCGGGCAGGATGAGTTGGTGTTCGATGGCCAGAGCCTCATCTGCGGCCCGCAAGGCCAGGTACTCGCTCGCGCCCAGCAGTTCGAAGAAGACTTCCTCGTCGCCGATCTCGACGTCCGCGAGGTTTTCCGCGCGCGTCTTGCCGACCGCCGCCATGCGGCTCCGGTGGTCTGCGATTTTGAATCCGTCGCGCTACCGCCGTCTACAGTGGTCAAGAAGCCCCTCGACGTTGCCATGGCAGAACGGCTTGATCGTCTCCCTGAGATCTACCGAGCGCTGGTGTTGGGGACGCACGACTACGTTACCAAGAATGGGTTTGTCCAGGTTGTACTAGGCCTCTCCGGCGGCGTGGACAG
Source organism: Terriglobia bacterium (assembly GCA_020073185.1). Taxonomy (NCBI): domain Bacteria; kingdom Pseudomonadati; phylum Acidobacteriota; class Terriglobia; species Terriglobia bacterium. The sequence goes on along the minus strand of JAIQFT010000020.1, from coordinate 15,899 downwards.
CTCGCTCACCGCTGCCATCGCGGTGGACGCGCTGGGTGCCAGCAGCGTAGTTGGAATCGCCATGCCGACCCGCTACTCATCAGCGCACAGCCTCACCGACGCCGAGCAACTCGCACGCAATCTGGGCATCCGCTACAGCGCTATTCCCATCGACAGAACTTTCCAGTCGTTTCTTGATTCCTTGGCGCCCATATTTGAGGGCCGCCAGCCCAACCTGACCGAAGAGAATCTTCAGCCTCGCATCCGCGGCACGATGCTGATGGCGCTGTCGAACAAGTTCGGCTGGCTGGTGCTGACCACCGGCAACAAGAGCGAGGTCAGCGTAGGCTACGCCACCCTCTACGGCGACACAGCGGGCGGCTTCGCGGTGATCAAGGACGTTCCCAAGACACTGGTTTACGAACTAAGCCGATACCGCAATCAGGTTGCCGGCTACGATCTCATTCCCAACAACGTTCTGGTCAAAGCACCTTCGGCGGAATTGCGTCCTGATCAAAAGGACAGCGACTCCATCCCCGAGTACGACACCCTCGATCTCATCCTGCACGCCTACGTCGAGGACAGCGCCAGCGTAGACGACATCGTTGCGCGCGGCTTCCCGCGCGACGTTGTACTCAAGGTCATTCGCCTGGTCGATCTCAACGAGTACAAGCGCAGGCAAAGTCCGCCGGGCGTGAAGATCACGCCACGCGCCTTCGGCAAGGACTGGCGTTTGCCGATTACCAAGTCGCTGGATCGGCGCGCGGCCGGCACCCCATGATCCCTCACGCTGTCTCATCCTTATGCGAATCCTGACTCTCAACGCCAACCTGAAGGGCGTGGGGACTTATCAGCGATGCTTTTATTTCAGCAGGGAACTGGCTCGTGCTGGCCACCAGGTCACGATGGCGACCGTTTCCCGCGTCTCCAAGTATCGTTCCCACACCTATTACAAGTGCGATTGGGTCGGCGAGCACGTGCAACCCGGAGGCAACGGGGGTCCATGGGTACGGATGATCGAGGGCCCCAATCTGGGGTACAAATGGCTGCCCGGATGGGGCTCTGGCCCGCTCGACATTCTGCTCCGGACGCGTGAATTGGCAGGGGCAACCTACGATATCGTCTACGGCTTTGAGTATCAGCCCAACGTCTCCTGGCCGGTTTACTTGACGAAGCGATTCCACGAGTACGCGTATTTTTCCGATTGGTGTGATTGGCACAGTGGGCAGTCGAGTACCTTGCGCGGCTTGCATCTGGCTCACCGCGTCGATCGATTCTTTGAGGAGCGTATTCGCTTCAGCGCTCGTAAAGTCACAGTGATCTCAGCCACCCTGCGAGACCGCGCAATCTCCATCGGCGTTCCATCAGATCGCGTCGAATGGGTCAAACAGGGTATCGATACCGATTACGTCGGCGCGTACCCACAGTCAGAGATGCGAGCGCGGTTTGGAATTTTGTCGGATGTGCCCGTGCTGGCCGCGAGCTGTGACGGCGATATGTTGGATTACATCCGCATCTTGCAACGCGTGGTTCGGCGCGCGCCGGAGGCGCTGCTGATCGTGATCGGCACAGTCCCGAAGAATGCCCGCCGCTTGGCAGAGGAGCTCGGCCTGAGCAGGTCGTTGCGGTGGACAGGCTGGTTGTCGGACGAGGACTACCCGCGGTATCTCGCCTGCGCGGATCTCTGTGTCATTCCTCTGGCCAACACATTGCTGAATCGCGCCCGCTTTCCCGGCAAGATCTTGGACTATCTGGCGGCCGGTCGGGCGGTCGTGACCAATGATATCGGCGAGGTCGGTCCCATCTTTCGCCAAAACGAGGTCGGCCGTCTGTTACCTCACGACGAGGAGGAGTTTGCCGCAGGCATCGTCAAACTCTTGCGGGATCCCGATCTTTGTCGCGATCTCGGTGCCCGGGCGCGACAATTGGCAGTTCAGCAATGGGATTGGCGCATGCGCGGCTCCCAGATCGCTGGCATCGTGGAATCCTGAACGTAACACCTGCTGGAATTTTTTCGTGAATTCAGATTCGATCACGTCCGGTACGGTTCGCAAGTTGGGAACAGCTACCGTGGTCTCCGCCCTGGAAGCGCTGACCGCCGGTGTCGCAATCGCCGGTGTGTGCGTACTCGCGGCTGGGCTGCGGGTTGCCAGCTCGATGGAATCATGGGTGTTTCTGTGTTTAGCTGGCAAACCCATCATTGACCTTACCTGGCGCTGGCGACTCTTCGAACTCGCCGCACAACGGGTGAATCCTCAGTCCGTGATTGGCTTGGTTGTTCCTGCCCTTACCTTTGCTGCTTTTTTGCAGCGTCGGCGGGAGTGCGCCAATTCAAAGCCTGTCGTCGCCTTCCTTTTGCTGGCGACGATTTCCGTGGCGGTGAACTTTTCGCCTGAGGGCGTAAATGAACTGCTGCGCCTCTTTGCCGGCGTTTCCTTCTACTTTGTCGCTGGCGCCGTGCTCCACGATGAACAACGGTTCGACCGTTTCTGCCGTTGGTTTGTTGCTACGGTTAGCATTCCCGTTCTGCTGTGCTACTTGCAAATTGCAGGCACGGCGCCGTTCGAGTATTGGGACTGGATCGATGGTGAGGCGGTCGGGCGCGTGAGCGGTACCTATCAGCACCCCCTGGGCGTGATTTTCTTCCTGCTGTACGCCATACCTATAGCGCTGTACTTGGGTGACAAATATCGAAACGTGCCCCGTATCCGCTGGCTTGCGGTGCTGTTTATCGGTGTGACGCTCGGCGCGATCGTCTTCACCTATGACCGTACCGCGTACGTTGCACTTGCCATCCAGTTCGTTCTGTGGTTTGCGATTCGCGGCCGCTTCAGCCGCAGGTATTTGATTGCCGGCGGTGTCTTTCTGGTGGGCGCGGCGGTCCTCGGTTCCGCCTGGCTGGCCACGCTCTACTCCGCGCGTGTAATTGGCGTGTGGGGCCCTGACTTTCTCCGTGGTCGTGGTGCTAACTGGATCGTCTTCATGTCTTCGCTTTACGGCGGTGGTCCGGTAGCTTGGTTGATAGGCCGCGGCGCCTCGGTTGCAAGCGGTTTTGTCCCCGGTCTTGGGTTCTACACCAGCGACGAACCGCACGACGATTTCATTCGCCTTATGCACGCCTATGGCATTATTGGCCTCGCGCTCTACCTCATGATCCTGGTGCGCATCGTGCGGGAGGCGCTGTTGCTGCGCCGCAAAGGTTCGGAATACCAGCGCGGCCTCGGAGCCATCGCCCTGCTAGTCGTTCCTTCTATTCTGCTGTTCAGCGTGACCACCGAACCGATGCGCTATCCCACCGGCATCTGGTACCTTTTTGCGCTGGCTTCCATTGTGCAGGTTAACGCAGACCGAATTGCTGGGTGGAGAACGCGGCGCTCTCGATAGGAGCGTGATACCCAAGCCGCCGCGCGCAATTTGCGGGACATTCCAGGGCCTTACTTCCAGAATGTTGAGTTGTACATTTCCACGTGCCCCAACCGCAGGAAGGATTGCTATTTCTCTAAGCGCTGAAAGCTGGGCTGTCGCGGGGAGCCACTGGAGATGGCACGTAGCGGTTCGCCCAAACTCTTGGGAGTCGGCCTGATGTCCTCCGTCGCCGCCTGGCCCGCGCCAGCAGTCTCCGCCGCCACCGGCGCTGCGCTCAAGGTACTGCTCTGCCACAACCAGTACCGTCAGCGCACCGGCGAAGACATCGCGTTCGATCTTGCGCGGTCTTTGCTGCAGGCCGCCGGATATAGCGTGTCGCTTCATACTCGCAGCAGCCGGGAAACCGACCAGTTCGCGTTCTTCGAAAAGCTCTCTTTTCCGTGGAGGGTGATTTATTCCTCTGCTAGCCGCTGCCAGGTGCGTGATCTTCTCCACCGCGAACGTCCCGACGTTGCCATCGTGCAAAACGTGTTCCCGCTGCTCTCGCCGTCGGTCTATTACGCGTTCGCCGAGGCCCGCGTGCCGGTGGTTCAATTCGTTTTCAATTACCGCTTGCTTTGCGCCAATGGCCAACTCTTCACCAACGGCCAGATCTGCGAACGCTGCGTCGGCGGTAACTACCTCCACGGGGTCGTTCACCGCTGCTATCGCGACAGCTACACCTTTAGCGCGCTGTACGGCGCTTCGCTTGGTCTGCACCGTCGGCTGCGCACCTGGGAGCGTTGCATCCGCTTGTTTGTCGTACCCGACGCCTTCCTCCGCGACAAGCTGATCGAGGCCGGGCTACCCGCCGACCGCTTCCGGGTCGTCCCGAATCCGTTTCAGGTCGAGGACTACCAGCCGCACTACCAGCGCGGCGACTACGCCTTGTTTGTCGGTCGCCTGATTCGCGCCAAGGGGATTTTCACCCTGCTCGATTCCGCCTTGCGCCTGGCCGCTCCGCGCATCGTGATCGCTGGAGACGGCGAGGAAGCCGATGCCGTCTGCCGCCATCCCGCAGTGGTCCAGGGCAGGGTAGAGTTCGTTGGTCCGGCGTATGGCCAACGCATGGCTCAGTTGCTTGACAACTGCGGTTGTGTCGTAGTTCCGTCCGAGTGGTACGACAATCTGCCCATGATAGCCTGCCAGGCGTTTGCCTGCGGGAAGCCGGTCGTAGCTTCGCGCATCAACGGCATTCCCGAGTATGTCAGGAATGAAGAAAATGGTCTGCTGTTCACGCCCGGAAATGCGAACGAGCTCGCCGCCTGCGTGGAGCGCTTGTTTGCCGATGCCGACCTCTACGCCCGTGTGGCGGGCGGGGCTCGTCGTACTGCCGAGACCGTGCTTGCTCCAGCGGCTTGGCTCAAAGCCATGGGGTCCATCCTGACCGAAGTCCGTGATCTCACTCCCAGAGGCACATCGTGACCGTGGATCTTGAAAAGTCGTTTGCTGATAAGCGCGTTCTGATTACTGGAGGTCTCGGTTTCATCGGCAGCAATCTTGCTCATCGCCTGGTCGGTTTGGGCGCCAAGATCATGATTGTGGACTCCCTCATCCCCGAATATGGCGGGAACATCTTCAATGTTTCGGGTATCGAAGATGTGGTGCAAATCAGTGTTTCTGACATTCGCGACCGGCACGCCATGCGCTACCTGGTGCAGCGACAGGACTATATTTTTAGTTTAGCCGGGCAGGTCAGTCATCTCGACAGCGTCGAAGATCCCATTACGGATCTGGAGATCAATTGTCGTGCCCAGGTCAATCTTTTGGAAGCTTGTCGCCAGCAGAATACAAAAGTGAAGATCGTTTTTGCGAGCACACGTCAGATCTACGGTCGGCCCCGCTATCTGCCAGTTGACGAGAAGCATCCCATTGCTCCCGTCGATCCTAACGGCATTAATAAGATGGCCGGCGAGCATTATTACTTACTTTATTGGCAGCTCTACCGTCTCGCAACGTGCAGTTTGCGCCTGACGAACACCTATGGCCCACGCATGCGCGTTTGCGATGCTCGCCAGACTTTCATTGGATGGTGGTTTCGTCAAATTCTGCAAGGCGATGAAATCCGCGTGTATGGTGACGGCCATCTGTTGCGCGATTTCAATTTTGTCGATGACGTGGTCGAGGCCTTTCTGCTGGCCGCCGCAGCGCCCAAATCCAACGGGCAGATCTATAACCTGGGCGCCGAACCCGTCTCGCTTGAGGCCTTGGCTGCAATGATGGTCGAACTATACGGCGGCGGCAGCTTCCGTCTTGTACCCTTTCCCGAAGAGCGCAAGATGATCGACATCGGCGATTACCGTGGCGATTACCGCAAGATCGCGTCTGAGCTCGGTTGGCAACCGATTGTGCCTCTTCGCGAGGGGCTGCGGCGTGCCCTGGATTATTATCGCCGTTACTCCGAACAGTACTGGTAGATCGCGACGTCCGTTTTGCGCCTATGCCCTCACACTTCATACCGGCCGCGAAGCCGCTGGCGCAGTACCTGTCTCGTGGTCGTGAGATTGACGAGGCAATGCGGCTCGTGCTCACGACCGGCCAATACATTCTAGGCAGGGAAGTCGAGGCCTTTGAAAAGGAGTGGAGTGCTTACGTAGGGGTTCGCTTCGCCGTCGGTGTTGGCTCTGGAACCGACGCGCTGACGCTGGCCTTGCGCGCCTGCGGCATTGGGCCCGGTCATGAGGTGATCACCACACCGCACACGGCCGTCGCCACAATTGCCGCCATCGAACTCGCCGGCGCCACCCCCGTTTTGGCCGATATTGAACCCAACACTTGCTTACTCGATCCTGCCGCCGCTGCGCGGCACATTACGGCTCGGACCAGGGCAATCATCCCGGTACATCTCTTCGGTCAACCGGCAGACATGATTCCGATTCTCGAAATTGCACGCGCCCGTGGTATTCGCGTTATTGAGGATTGCGCCCAAGCTCACGGGGCAATTTACCGCGGCAAGCGTGTCGGCAGCTGGGGCGATGTGGGCTGCTTCAGTTTTTATCCCACGAAGAATCTCGGCGCCATCGGAGACGGGGGGGCAATTGTTACCAATGACGAACAGACCGCCTTGCTCGCTGCTGCGCTCCGCCAATATGGCTGGCGGCAGCGGTATGTTAGTGAAGTGGCTGGCGCCAATAGCCGCCTGGACGAATTGCAGGCCGCCATTTTGCGCGTGAAGCTCCCTTACCTGGACCAGGACAACGCCTGCCGGGTCGATATCGCGGCGCGCTACTCCCGCGCGCTGGGGTCGCACGTCACGGTGCCAGTTGTAGGTGCTGATCGCACCTCCTGCTATCACCTATACGTCGTAAGTAGCGCGGAGCGGGAGCAGTTACGAACCTTCCTCGAACAAAAGGGAATTGGCACTGCCATTCATTATCCTGTCCCCGTGCACCTGCAGCCGGCATATCGCGGACGGCTCGGCGACACCGGGTCTTTCCCGATCGCCGAACAAGCCGCCACGCAGATCCTCTCACTACCCATGTATCCAGAACTGACTCTAGCGGAGTGCGATTGCATCATCGAAGCTGTGCAGCAGTTTTGTCATGCCCGTACCACCCACGTCTAACCCTGTCCTTGCATTCGAGGAGTATTGGCACAGCCGCCTGGAAGATGCCACATCCCTCGGGTACGTCCCCGGGCGCAACCTCCGCATCGACAGCGCCGCCCGCATGTTGCTGCCTGGCGTACGCCTCCTCGACGTGGGTTGCGGAGCCGGCATGCTTGGCCTCGCTGTCCGCGGCAAGTTCGAACAATTGTATGGTGTCGATATCGCTGAATCTGCCGTGGCGGCCGCTTGTCGCCAAGGCGTTTTCGCCACACGAGTGGACCTTAGCCGCGATCCGCTGCCTTTTGACTCAGGGGCCTTCGACGCCGTTACTCTTCTTGCCGTGCTCCCCTACGTGTATGATCCCGGCCGCACGCTGGGCGAATGCCATCGCGTCCTGCGCGATGGCGGCCAGCTCGTGCTGAGCGTCGCCAATATGCGTACCATTGGTAAGCTCTTTCGGCTTTTCGTTCGCGGGCGCTTTCCCACCACCTCGAAGCTGGACTCCTCCGCCTACGACGGCGGCGCCATGCACTACTTCTGTTCTCGTGATCTGAGGGAACTCCTGCGGAACGCCGGCTTCGCAACCACAGCGCGGAAGGGAATCTTCTGCCGGCCCAGGTTTTTGGAGGGCTTCCCGGATGCATTTCCCGTCCTCGGTAATCTGAAGTCCGAATTCTTCGGTGGTGAAGTGCTCCTGGTTGCTCGCAAATGCGCTGCCCCTTGTCTCGCTCATGTCTAGCAAAAGTTCCGCAGTTCGGCTCGAGGCTCCGACGCTGGTGTTTGTAACCAATATTTGCCCCCATTACCGGGTTCGAACCTATGAGATCCTCGCCACGCAATATCCAGTGACCTACTACTTTTTTTCTGCCGGCGATGAATGGTATTGGCAGCAACAGCACGGTGTTCGTGCTGGAGGTTTCCGTTACCAGTACCTGCCCGGCATCAAACTCGGCGGCACCCGGTTTCCCCTCAGACTGGCGCCGCTTCTCCTGCGGGAGCCGTGCGACGTCTTCATCAAATGTATCAACGGTCGTTTCGCCCTTCCGGTGACCTACGTTATTGCGCGTCTGCGGCAAAAGCCGTTTGTTCTCTGGAGTGGCATCTGGATGCGCCTGCAGACCACGTTTCATCGCTTGGCTTTTCCCTTGACGCGATATATCTACCGCCACGCCGACGCGATTGTGGTTTACGGAGAACACGTGAAGCGCTACTTGATCTCCGAAGGGGTTCCGCCGCAACGCATCTTCGTCGCCCCCCACGCGGTCGACAATGCTTTGCATTCTCAACCTGCTGCCCCCGACCAGTTACAACAGATCCGTCAGAGCTTGAACATCGCCCGTACCCAGCGCGTCATCCTTTACCTGGGCCGGCTGGAGAACAGCAAAGGCATCAACTATTTGCTCGATGCCTTCGCTTGCCTGACTGTGCCTGATGCCGTGCTAGTCATCGTTGGTGAAGGTTCCGAAAAATGCCGACTGCAGGCGCAGGCCGCGCAACTCGGACTCGGCGCTCGCGTTCGCTTCTGCTCCCACGTTCCACCGGAGCGAACGCCGGCATATTACGCGCTTGCCTATGCCATTATCCTCCCATCGGTCACGACGCCAACCGGCAAGGAACCGTGGGGGTTGGTTGTCAACGAGGCTATGAATCAGGGTGTCCCCGTAATCGCCAGTGATGCTGTTGGTGCCGCTGCAGGTGGACTCGTCCAGGATGGCATCACCGGCTTTATCGTTCCTGAGCGCGATTCTGCGGCGCTGGCCGCTGCCATGGAGCGACTCTTGGCGTCTCCTGCGCTGCGTGACCGTTTGTCGCAACAGGCGCTCGCGCGGATCGCATGCTGGAGCAATGAGCGGATGGTCCACGGCTTCCGTGAGGCAATTGCGTTTGTCCTTGGGCGTTCAGCAAGTGCCGAGACCCACTGCTCCTAAAGAACACTTTATGCCAAGCCACGATTCCTTTCAGGTTTTGGGAGTCCGCGTTGATGCCGTCCAAATCCCCAGCGTCCTCCAACAGATGCAGGAATGGGCCTCGGCGTGGCGCTCCGGGTGTGAGCGCCGCTGCCATTACATCGCAGTGACCAACATCCACGGCATCACCGAGGCACAGCGCGATGAGGAATTCAAACTCGTCCTGAACACGTCCGAGCTCTGCGTGCCCGACGGCACGCCTCTGGTCTGGATCGGCCGCCAGCGCGGGTTTGCCCTCAGCCGCCGCGTTTACGGTCCGGAACTCATGATCGAGGTCTGCCGCCGGGATGGCACTCGCGATCTTACCCACTTCTTTTATGGTGGTGCGCCCGGCGTTGCCGATGAACTGGCCATTGCCTTGGCCCGCTGCTTTCCCGGGTTGCGCGTCGTCGGCACATACTCTCCCCCATTTCGGCCGCTGACGCCCGCGGAAGACCAACAGGTGGTTGACACCATCAATCGCACCGCACCGGACGTGGTCTGGGTCGGCCTGGGGTGTCCGAAACAGGAACGCTGGATGTACGAACACCGCACACGGCTCGCTGTTCCGATATTGATCGGAGTGGGCCAGGCATTCGATATCCACAGTGGCAAATTACGGCAGGCGCCTAGCTGGATGCGCGATCACGGTTTAGAATGGTTATTCCGCCTTTGCCTCGAGCCGCGCCGGCTTTGGCGTCGCTACCTGGTCAACATAGTCCGGTTCCTATACTACTTGTCTCTCGAATCACTCGGCCTGAAACGCTTCGCTGCCAGCATGCCCCATGCGCCAACTGGCTCGCCGCGTTCCCGTGTCTAGCGCGCTGACGAAATCCGACCATCTGGCGGCGCCTTGGGCAATCAGTTCTGGGGCATGTTCCTGCTTGCTCATCGCCGCTTTGCTTGACAGGAGTTACAACTACCGTGGCACCGATTAAGGGAGTCGTTCTTGCGGGAGGCACTGGGTCTCGTCTCTATCCTCTCACCCGCGTGACCAATAAACACTTGCTGCCGGTCTACAACCGGCCCATGATCTTCTATCCCATTCAGACGCTGGTGAACGCTGGCATAACTGACGTCTTGGTAGTCACGGGTGGTCAGAGTGCGGGGGAGTTTCTTCGCCTGCTCGACAACGGCGCCCCTTTCGGTCTGAAACATATCGCCTTCGCTTACCAGGAGGGCGGTAACAAAGGAATTGCCGACGCCCTCGCGTACGCGGAGCATTTCGTCGCCGGGGACCGCGTGTGCGTGGTCCTTGGCGATAACCTGATCGAGAATAACATCACCACTGCGGTACAGCAGTTCAGTCAGCAACCCAGCGGAGCTCATGTCATCCTAAAGGAAGTGGATGATCCCGAGCGTTTCGGCTGCCCCGAGATTTGCGGCAGCCGGATCGTCCGCATCGAGGAGAAGCCCAAGCAGCCGAAGACCCGCTATGCCGTTACCGGCATGTACCTATACGACAACGGAGTCTTCGACAAAATCCGCCAGGTGCGGCCGAGTTGGCGCGGAGAGTTGGAAATTACTGACGTTAATAACTTGTACGTTGCTGAAGGTGCGCTAACCTACAGCGTTTTGGACGGGTGGTGGACCGACGCTGGTACCTTCGACTCCTTGTTGCGGGCTTGGAACATGGTCGCTCAGAGCGGCGCCAACAAGATGCGCAAACCCGACGCTGATAACCCCGACGACAATGCCCACGCTCAAGCAGTCGCTACCTAGCGGCTTCGGTGGATGTGATCTGGGAATTTGGCTGTGCCTGCCAAGCTGCGGAAAACGCTGGCGGGTACTCGAGTTTGTACATGCGTATGACGCAGGTTCGGGGCAACAGGCAAACCTGCTCCTACAGTAACCATCTTACGCAATCCTCAATAGGAGAACCGTACACCTTGAGAATTCTCGTTACCGGCGGTGCCGGTTTTATCGGATCCAATTTCATCCGCTACATGCTTCTTCATCATCCCGACGTCTACATCGTTAACTTAGACAAATTGACCTACGCGGGAAACCTCGAGAATCTCGCCGATGTTGGCGAAGGCTCTCCATTTGCTTCGCGTTATCTTTTCGTCCAAGGCGATATTTCCGATCAGGCCTTGGTCGAATCGGTCTTCCGAGAGAGTCTCGACGCGGTTGTTAATTTTGCGGCCGAGACGCACGTTGACCGCAGCATCGAGGATCCATACCCCTTCTTGCGCACCAATGTCCTCGGCGTTCAGGTTCTGATGGAAGCTGGCCGACGCCACAATCTCAGTCGCTTTCTCCAGGTGAGCACCGACGAGGTGTACGGCAGCGCACCCGTTGGCGTGACCTTCTCCGAAGCAGATCCCCTCCATCCTTCCAGCCCGTACGCCGCTAGCAAGGCCGCTGCCGACCTGCTGGTGCTGAGTTACAACCATACCTTTGGATTTCCCGCCGTGATCGTTCGCTGCAGCAATAACTATGGTCCCTACCAATTCCCCGAAAAACTCATCGCCCTGATGATTGCCAATGCCCTCGAAGACAAATCCTTGCCAGTTTACGGTGACGGTCTGAATGTGCGCGACTGGATCTATGTGGAAGACAATTGCCGCGCCATTGCTCGCGTCCTGGAAAGCGGACGTGCCGGCGAGATTTACAATATTGGAGACGTAGCTCCCCGCACCAATCTGGAAGTGGTGCACTCCATCCTTCGCCTGCTGGCCAAGCCCGAATCTCTAATCCGTTTCGTGCAGGACCGGCCCGGGCATGACCGCCGCTACGCACTCGAGAGCTCCAGGCTTCGCTGCGAGCTTGGCTGGTCGCCGGCGGTCTCTTTCCAAGAGGGCCTCTGTCTCACCGTTAAGTGGTACATTGAGCATGTCGACTGGCTCGGACGCTGCCGGAACGGCAGCTATCGCGACTACTACCACCGTCAGTACTTACAGCGTGACGACACTTTACGTCGCACCTGAAGCCGCACCCAATTAGCAGAGGCCGCTCCCGCGAGCGGCCTCTGCTTGCTTTATTGCTGATTTTAATGAGCCGCGACGCGCTCCTTACGGCGGAGTGTCTGCTGTCCGGTGGCCGCCGTTAGCGTCGCGGCCACTTGCGGCTTCATCGTGAGTTGCACCTGTCGTTCGATCCACGGATACGTCTTGCGCAAACCATCGCGCAGCGCTTGCGAGGGCGCCCACTGGAGCTTTTCGCGAATGAGCCGGTTGTCCGAATTGCGCCCGCGTACACCAGTGGGACCCGGCACGTGCTTAATGCTCAGCTTCTTGCCGGCAATCTCCATGATCATCTGCGCCATCTGGTTGATGGTCACCATCTCCTCGGAGCCGATGTTCACCGGACCCATGAAGTTCGAGTTCATCTGCCGGCCGACGGCTTCGATGCACTCGTCGATGTAGAGGAATGAGCGGGTCTGCTCACCGTCACCCCACATTTCGATCTCGCCGCCATCAGGCTGCTCCGCGATTTTGCGGCACAGGGCCGCCGGCGCTTTCTCCCGTCCCCCTGTCCAAGTCCCTTCCGGACCGAAGATGTTGTGGAAGCGGGCCACGCGAACATCCAAGCCGCAGTTGCGATGAAATGCCAAGTACAGTCGTTCGCTGAACAGTTTCTCCCAGCCGTACTCGCTATCGGGCTCCGCCGGATACGCACTTGATTCTTCGCATTGGGGATTCTTCGCATCCTTTTGGTTATAAGCCGGATACATGCAGGCCGACGAGGAATAGAATACCCTCCTGACCCTGCACTTGATCCCGTAATCGGCCATGTGCAGGTTGATCATTGCCGAATTGTGCATCAGGTGGGCATCGTTCTCGCCGGTAAAGATGTAACCGGCGCCGCCCATGTCGGCGGCGAACTGATACACGTCGTCGAATTGCGTGTCCAAGACGTGCTCCCAGGTGCGCGCATCGCGCAGATCGCCGATCACCATCTCGTCAGCCGAAGACGGCCTAAACTCAGGATGTTTCAGGTCGACACCGCGCACCCAGAATCCCTCGCGCTTGAGCCTTTTGACCATATGGCTCCCGATAAACCCGCCCGCGCCACATACCAGCACCTTTTTCAACGACATACACCCTCGCTTCCCCGGAAATAGTCTCCTAAGTTATCACTCACGGATTGCCCTGCATCTGCCTGCGTGCGCTGGATGCGCGCTCGGAGAGTCCGGATGCGCGGCTGCTACTAAGTGACTTCACTTCCCTCCCACCAGAGTTATTCACTCACCGGCCTGCAGCGGCACATTTTGTGGCGATCAGCAAACTGTAACGCGGAGAGGTAGGTTGTTGCAAGCACAATGCTTCCTTACGAGAAATCCGCAGACCGTGATCGAGCCTATCACGCATCCCTGCGCTGCCCGAAAAGCATGCGCGAGCTACTTTCGGGAACAGCCCTATGCGGGAACGCCGCACGTGCGGGTCTGTTCGGAAAGTAGAACGGGGGAGCGACTCGACGCGCTCGGATTCCATCCTTCTTATTACTGCTGCTCTCGATAGAAATTTCTCATTGAGTGCCGCATCAAACTGATGTAAGCTGTGCGATCCAATCGATAGTTTCAATCTTCTTGCGACTCGGTTCCGAGCTGTTTCCCGCTGTTTCCACCTTAGTGTTGCCGGAGGAGTTATTTTCATGGGCAGTTACGGAGCGGAAGTTGATGCGAACAGGCTTCGTCGTTCAACGGCGCTGCCAACTCTAGCCGTTGTCCCCCGCTCCGGCGCCAAGTCCAGCCTGCCGACTCAATTCGAAAAGGTCCTGACCCTGCTCGAGCTTGCCGCCGACTTCATCACCGTTTTTGGAGCTTTGCATCTCGCTTACAATGCCGGGTTTTTTTCCCCCAACCCAGTAGTAATCTACCAGCCCGTCCAGCTGTTGGCCGCTACCCTCAGTCTGTCGATCATCTTCGTGCTCATGCTCGACCGTGAAGATGCCTACAGCCGCGGGAACGGGCTGCTGCGCGTCAAAGAGACCGAGCGCATATTGCGCGTCTCGGCTCTGCTGTTCCTGCTGCTGTTCCTCATTTGCTATTTCGCCAGGGCGCCGTTTCCCGTCGCGCAGTTCCTGGTCGCCACGGTCCTGGTTCCCTCGGCCCTGATTGCCGAGAAGCAATTCGTTTACGTTGTCGTTCGTGCCCTCCACCTCAAGGGGTTCGGCGTGTGTAAAGTGCTCATCTATGGCGCCAGCCACACCGGGCGTCGCGTATTTTCGGCTCTTGCGCGCTCTCCCAAGCTCGGCCTTGATCCGGTCCTCATGATTGACGACGATCCCGCCACCGTCGGCGCGCGCGTTTTCGAACTGGCGTACCGCCGCCAGCGTTCCGTGCCCATCGTCTCCGGACCGATCACCAGCGAGTTTTTGGTTGAAAACGGCGTCGGCATGGTTGTCGTTGCTATTCCCTCGCTGGCGCGGGATAAATTCATCGAGGTGTTCAATGCCGCCGCGGCCGCTGGCGCCGAACTCGCCTTCGTCCCCAATCACCACGTCCCATTCGACTCGCTCATCGAACACGCCGACATTGACGGCCTCCTGCTGGCCTCCCTGCGCGGGCCTTCGCAGCGCATCTTTTACGGTTTCACCAAGCGCGTAGCTGACCTCGTGCTCGCATTTCTCCTGTCGGTGCTGTTTGCGCCTGTGTGCGCGATCATAGCCGTCCTCGTGAAGATCGATTCCAAGGGTCCGGTAATATTCGTGCAGAAGCGAGTTGGCAAGGATCTTGTCTTATTCGACCTTTACAAGTTCCGTACCATGTATACCGACGTGCCCGCCTACGGCTATTCGCCGCTGGCTTCCGAGGATCCGCGCATTACCCGCATGGGCCGGTTTCTGCGGCGCACCAGCCTTGACGAGGTTCCTCAGCTCATCAATGTCCTGCGCGGCGAGATGTCGCTTGTCGGCCCGCGCCCGGAGATGCCCTTCATCGTAGACACCTACACGCCGCGCCATCGCCAGCGCCTTCAGGTGAAACCTGGCATCACCGGCCTCTGGCAGCTCAGCGCCGACCGCGCGCTGCTGATCCACGAAAATATCGAGTACGATCTCTACTACATCCGCAACCGCAATTTCTTCATGGATGTGGCTATCCTCCTCCACACTCTGTTCTTCTTCATGCGCGGCATTTAAGCGTGGTTTGACGGTGGACTGTTTTCCAAGCAACTGCGTGCCGCTGCGATCTAGTATCCCCTGCGAATCGGAACGGATTCTGACGTCGGCGTCCGCGCCTGGCATGCGGCACAGTTGACTGGCAAGTTTGCATTCCGCCCGTTGAGCACGATTTCGCCTGAATGCCGCCGCTTACTTGCGACTGTCTGCCGGTCGGCGTCGGGACACTCTTCACCGACACCGACAGTGGCGCAGCAAAATCTTGATTCGATTGACATAGCCCGTTGGTAACAAGGTAGGGGCGGATTTGCCGTTGACGGCGGGTGCTCTCTGCCTACAGAATCCGGTCACCTAATCCCACTTGAGTGCCGCGAGCCCAGACACACCGTCCTATCTTCATTCCGGATTCCGGGCCGGCCAAAGGAGAGTTATGCATCGTCTGTTAACGGCGACCTTGCTCGTTTTCTGCTCCGTCTTCTTGGGTGCGCAACAGGCCTCGAATCCGATTGTGCCGCGCTACGTGCGCGTCGCCGGCACCCTTACCGGGCATGATCATTCGCCAACGAATCGAACGCTTGGCATCACCTTTGCACTGTACAAGGACGCAACCGGCGGCGCGCCCTTGTGGCAGGAAGTGCAGAACGTCATCCTGCGTCCCGGCGGCCACTACAGCGTCTTATTGGGCGCCAATTCCAAAGACGGCGTGCCCATGGAGCTGTTCACCAGCAATGAAGCGCGCTGGCTGGGCGTACAGGTGGAGCAGGAAGCGGAGCAGCCGCGCGTGCTGCTCGTCTCAGTTCCTTACGCGCTCAAGGCCGGTGACGCCGAGACCGTCGGCGGGCACCCGCTGAGCGACTTCGTCATGACGCCAGCCGCCGATGCTTCCAGCGGCTCCAGCGGCAGCACGGCGAGTTCGACCACCGCCGGCGCAAGCACAGTCAAGAAGAGCGCCAACGCGC
>JAIQFT010000019.1 GCA_020073185.1 Terriglobia bacterium | reverse complement strand
TCGCTTCGATAGACGCGGTAACCCGGCCACCCCAGAATCTTCGTCCACTCACTGTCGCTCATCCCGCCGAGCGTACCGCCAAACCGCTACTCTGGAATCCAGTAAATCCACGAGTTTTTCAGATTCCTGCGCAGAGCCCAAAATGTAATGATCGGACGGGGCACTCAACACTTGATACACATTGACGTAGGGCGTGTAACCGATCGCAGCAACGGTCGTAGTATCATGATGCATCTCGAAATGAATGAAGGCACTTGGGCCAAACGGGTAGTTGACGTTGCTTTCCCAATCGCTGAATGCCGCACTTACG
Source organism: Terriglobia bacterium (assembly GCA_020073185.1). Classification (NCBI taxonomy): domain Bacteria; kingdom Pseudomonadati; phylum Acidobacteriota; class Terriglobia; species Terriglobia bacterium. The sequence continues at coordinate 66,703 of JAIQFT010000019.1, read as the reverse complement.
GCGTTGAATTGGTCGCTCGAAAAACTTGCTGAAGAAACATGGACCTCAATTTTTTGAACGCAGGGCGGCCAACCAGCCAACCCCGTGTTTACAAACAAAGGATAGACACATGCCGTGGCCACAGTTGGGGCCACCAAGAGGAGGGATACGCATGAGACGATCAGGCGCATATTCATTAGCGCAAACCTCCGTTGATGGCGGTGCGGAGTTCCCCAAGAAACACATTGGGATCAGCTCCGTTGTATTTGAATGAAGCTAGACGTGCTTTGGGATTTGAAGTAAAGCCGACGCCGTCCAATGGAACGACCATCGATTTCTTCAATTCATATCCTGTCACGAGATAAAAATCTTGTGTTTGGGCGTTGTATTTTAGGAAGAGCGTATAGGTTCCGCCGACATGCGGAAAGCCTTGCTGATAGATCCGGAAGCGCCACATTCGGCCGGACGGGAAGCGCACCGCACCACCGATTCGTTCAACCTCAATGCTTTCACCAACGCGAAGGAGAACATCGCCAGCCGTCTTGAGAATGTCAGTGACATTCAAATCAAACTCCGAGTAAACCATAGCTCGGTCCTCTGAAAGGTGCGCCGCTGCCTTCGTGACAGTTGCGATCACAATCGCGTCACTCTGGGCTATGGGGAAGGCCGGGATAGCTTCATGTCGATCATTAATGATTCCTTCTTCAACGTCGTCAGAACGAGGCTCCCGAACTGGCTGTCCGCCGGGGAGGTTATGCCTCTTATCGCGTTTCGCACGTATTTCCCATGGAGCTTGGTCGGGCTGGGCTTTGCCGATGTCGACTATCGGGTCGGGACCACGGCTATCTTTATCTTTCTGGGATTGAGCAAGGCCTTGCCATGGACAAATGACGAGCTGACTGAGACAAAGAGCGGTGAACAGCAATTTCTCTATTACTTGTCGTTTCAAGTCATCCTCCTCACTTCGTTTCGGGAAATCACAGACTCGCGTTAAGGCCGCCGCGATTCTGTCCGAGGACGGCACGTATGGTCTATGATTTCTCGGTGAAAGTGGACCAAGTTCTTAAAGATAGAACCACAGCGTCGGTCAAGGTCTTTGTTCTGTAGAACTCGAAGCATCGTTCGCGGAGTGCCGAATCGCATCTCATCGTGGCCTCCTTTCCAGGCTAATACGATATTAATCGAGTATTCGCTTTGCTTGGTCCCGCTCGAATGCTAGAAGGGCGTGCACGGGGTGCTCGGGTGATCAGCGTTTTGTTACAAAAACACAACCCCGGTTTGGTCATCCTTCCAAGTCAATCACCTACAGATATGGTTTGTCACGCGACGGCGTGACTACGCTCATTCGCGCGATCCCCTTCTTCCTAGTGACGGCCGTAACACTTGATTTATGAGCACGTTGCGGGTGTTCTGAAAGTAGAACCAGAAGTGCCTCGCAAACGGTGCAGGATCGGCTTCTCACCGGGTGCGCGGGACGATTTCCGCTCCGAATTGAAACCATCCCGTTTTGTGACAAGTTGCCCACCCGGCTAGAAGTTGTCTCAGGAGGGAGGCCGAGCCGGCACGCATTTGAAGGCGCGGCCTTCACCGGCAGACGCAAGGTCCCCTTCGACTTTGCTCAGGGCAGGCTCTCGACTCGCGCGGCATCAGAGGTCACGCTCGGGATGACACCCGTTGAATTTGGCGAAGCAAGAGAAAGAGGGCAGCTTGGGCCGCACCTTTGGAAACAGGAAACTAGAAATGGGGACTAAGCACACGCGAGGGCGCGTGTGCCACATGCGTGTGCCACAAGCGCGTGCCATATGCGTGGGTGCCACAAGAAAGAGGGCAGCTTGCGCCGCCCTCTAATATTCTCAGGGGCTAAAGCCCGCTGACGTTCTGCCCTCGATGGCACGGCTGAAGCCGTGTCCTACCCAAAACAACTAGCCCTTCGCTTTCTTCAGCCGCGCTTCCAGCTTATCAACCTCCTCTTTCATGCCCTGCGGCAGGTGGCTGCCGAATTTCGCGAAGTGCTCCCGGATGAGCGGCACTTCCGCCAGCCAGCCGTCTACATCAACGCTGAGCAGCTTGGCCAGGTTGCTAGCCGGAATGTCGAGACCGCGCGTGTCGATGTCGTTCGGCGTGGGCATGCGGCCGATGGGCGTATCCACCGCTTTGCCGGTGCCGGCGCAGCGCTCGAATGCCCACTTCAGGATACGGCTGTTTTCGCCGTATCCCGGCCACAGGAACTTGCCGTTCTCGTCCTGGCGGAACCAGTTCACGTAGAAGATCTTCGGCAGCTTGGCCCCGGGCTTTTTGCCGATGTCCAGGTAGTGCCCGAAGTAATCGCCCATGTTGTAACCGCAGAAGGGAAGCATGGCCATGGGATCGCGGCGCAGCACGCCGACTTTGCCCGTCGTCGCCGCGGTGGTTTCGCTGCTGGCGGTTGCGCCCAGGAAGGTGCCGTGCTGCCAGTCGTAGGCTTCGACCACCACCGGCACGACGCCGGAGCGGCGTCCGCCGAACAGGATGGCGTCGATCGGCACGCCTTTCGGGTCTTCCCACTCCTTGGCGATTACCGGGCACTGCTTGGCCGGCGCGGTGAAGCGGGCATTGGGATGCGCCGCCTTGCGTCCGCAATCCGGCGTCCACGGACGGCGCAGCCAATCCGTCAGCTCGGCTGGCTTCTTGTCGGTCATGGCCTCCCACCACACGTCGAGGTCGGGGGTCATGGCGCAATTGGTGAAGATGGAGTTCTTGGTCACCGACAGCATGGCGTTGGCGTTGGACTGCATGCTGGTGCCGGGGGCCACGCCGAAGAAGCCAGCTTCGGGGTTGATGGCGTACAAACGGCCGTCGCCGCCAAACTTCATCCACGCGATGTCGTCGCCGATGGTCTCCACCGTCCATCCTGGGATGGTGGGGATCAGCATTGCCAAATTGGTCTTGCCGCACGCCGAAGGGAAGGCGCCGGTGATGTACTTTACCTGGCCCTCGGGATTGGTGAGCTTGAGGATGAGCATGTGCTCGGCCATCCAGCCCTCGTCGCGCGCCTGTACCGAGGCGATGCGCAGCGCGTGGCACTTCTTGCCGAGCAGGGCGTTGCCGCCGTAGCCGGAGCCGTAAGACCAGATTTCTCGAGTGTCGGGGAAGTGGCAGATGTACTTGTGCTCGCCGTTGCACGGCCATGGGGAATCCTGATCGTTGGGGCCGAGCGGCGCGCCCACCGAGTGCAGGCCCTTGACGAACTCGCCGTCGGTGCCCAGCACGTCCAGGACCTTGGTGCCGACGCGCGCCATGATGTGCATGTTGGCGACCACGTAGGGAGAATCGGTGATTTCGACGCCGACTTTGGCGATCGGCGATCCGATGGGGCCCATGCTGTAGGGAATCACGTACATGGTGCGGCCGGCCATCGAGCCTTTGTACAGTTGGGTGAGCCGCTCTCTCATTTTCGCCGGATCTTCCCAGTTGTTGGTGGGGCCGGCCTCATCCTTGGTCTTGGCGCAGATGAAGGTGCGGTCCTCCACGCGCGCGACGTCGGCCGGATTGGAGCGCACAAAAATGCTGTTCGGCCGCTTCTGGGGGTTCATGGCAATGGCGGTGCCGCCGGTGATCATCAGCCGCAGCATCGCCTGGTATTCCTCGGGCGAGCCGTCGCAGACGTGCACCTTGTCGGGCTTGCACAGTTGCGCGACTTGCTCGATCCAGGCCGCCAGCTTGCGGTTCCTCATCTCGCCGCCGCTAGTTTCGACGGCTTCCATAGTAGGACTGGACATAATGGCGTCTCCCTTCAACCTCCAAATCATGTATTGTGCACTACCGCGGGACGATTATGTACAAGAATTGTGCCGCCCACGCCGCAGCCCTTCCGGGGCCGCCGCGGTCCGCGCAAAACAACAATTCTGGACAATCCCGCCGAACCCCGATGTGCCCACGGTCACCCCAATCTGTGATGCCGTCGCGGTTGCGCCGGAAGTTCGTTTCAGCGACTCACCGCGGCGCGTTCCTCCGCGAGTACCGCGTCGATGTGGCGCAGGGTTTCCTCGACGGTGAGAGTGTGCATCTCGCGGCCGCCGCTCTCACCCGCCTCAATCGCCCACTTGAGGTAGTGCCCTGCAGCCTCGACCGCCAGCGGGTCAGCAATGACCTTGCCGGTTCGCTTGTGGTATTCCACCCAGGCGGGATGCGGCAGGGCGATCCATACCGGCTGGCCGTCCACCAGGAACTTGATATCCACGGCGTCGGCGTGGCGCGTGGCAATGGCCACGATCAGCGCCTGGTACATGCAGTGCAGTTGTTTTCCCGTCCAGCGGTCGGTACAACGAAAGTCGGCGTACATAAGAGCCCCAAACTATAAATGACGCGGGCGGCGTCGGGAAAGCCGATTGGGCAATTTGGTAAGTTGTTAATTTGAGTGGTGAGTGGGATGGCGACGCGGACAAAATCCCAGAAGCGGATGGATGACGTGAGCGTACTCGGGTCGGACACATTGGCTGGCATTCCCTGGCTTCTGCACGGCTTCAGCACGCGTCAGGGCGGGGTATCGGAGGCGTATGGCGGGCGCGCGCTGAACCTGGGGATCACTCCCGAGGACACGCGCCAGGCGGTCAGCCAGAACCGCCGTTTGTTCTTTGCCCGACTCGGCGCTGTCACTCCGGCGGGCGATCCGTGGCCTTCGGTCGCCATGCGCCAGGTGCACTCCAGCATGGTTCACCGTATTATCGACTTGCCGCAGCGACCCCTCGTCGGCGACGGGCTGGTCACCAACCGAGCCGGGGTCATACTCTCGGTGCGCGCGGCTGACTGCCTGCCGGTGCTGCTCGCCGACCCAGCGCGGCGCGCGGTAGGCGCATTTCATGCGGGCTGGCGCGGCACGCTGGCGCGCATTGTCGAAAAAGGCGTGGGTGAGTTTCGGCGCCATTTCGGCAGCCATCCCGCCGATGTCAAAGCGGCCATCGGACCCGGCATTCATCGCTGCTGCTACGAAGTCGGCGATGAGTTCCGGCACAAGTTTCGCGCCCAGTTTTCTTACGCCGACGCCTTATTCGAAGAAGTATTTTCTTCCGACCCGGTGCACCGTAAGTATCCGCTGATGTTCATGAACCAGCGCGCGCCCGGGCATGGCGAGCCAGCGCAGAAGGTGCACCTCGATCTGGTCGAGGCCAACCGGCGTCAACTGCTTGATGCCGGCATACGCACGGAAAACATCTGGATATCGGATTTGTGCACGTCCTGCCGCACGGACCTGCTGTTCTCGCACCGCAAAGAAAAGGGAGTCACGGGGAGGATGATGGGCGCAGTAGGAATCCGGCGACAGAGCTAGGCGAGATTTCTGTCCTGTCTTCCGAACCGAAGAATCTCGGCGTGCTTTGTGAGCGAACCCATCGCAAGCGCGACGCCGAATTCATCCCCGCTGTCGTGTTCATCAGCGGCATTGTCCTTCGCATCTGGGAAGAATTCTCTTACATACTCTGCGTACGACGTAAATTTCCGCACCGGCTTATTGAGGATCGCGATTTCCGCTGTCATCCCTTGAAAACCTCGGGAGATCGTCTGATGGGAAGCACGCCACAGTGATGCTCCAAGTGGCCCCTGTCAATGTTTCCCTTAGCTCGGGCCGGGTGGCGTCCCAGCCGGTGCAGGCGCGTTCGCGTTGCCGGTGTTGACCAGGTCCTTCAGTTCCTTGCTGGGCTTGAAGAAGGGAATTTTCTTGGCCGGGACGTCGACGCGGTCGCCGGTCTTGGGATTGCGCCCGACGCGCGGCTTGCGCTGCCGGGTGCGGAAACTGCCGAACCCGCGGATTTCGATCTTGTCGCCGGTACGGAGCGAGCGCACGATGCTGTCAAAGATGGTCTCGACAATGATCTCGCTGTCTTTGCGCGTCAGCTCCGCCAGTCGCGACACCTCATCAATCAGGTCGGCTTTGGTCATGATGATCTTTCTCCCTATGGGTTAGGAACGCATAACATCTCAGATTTCTTGGGGTTTCCGCAAGGGCCGCCCTGCCGCATGGTCCGTGCGCCCTGCAATCTACCGGAACAGGCACGCCTACTTCCAGAGAAAATAGAAGCCGGGATTCCTTTGCATCAGTTTGCTGCGATCCGGCAGCCACTGGGAGGCGTCGCCGAAAATCAGGTCCAGCAGGCTGTGCCGTTCCTTGGCCGGCCGTACCAGCGATGGCTCGCCCTTGATCCCCACCGCCTTGGCCGTGTCCTTCACTGCGGCTTCAAAGTCACCAATCTGGTCCACCAGCTTCAGGGTCAGCGCCTGCTGGCCGGTCCAGACGCGGCCGTCGGCCAGCGCGCTTACGTCCTCCGCCTTCAACCCGCGGCCGCTGGCGATCGCGGCCACGAATTGGTCCTTCATGTTGTTGACCATGCCTTGCAGGTACGCCCGTTCGACGGGAGTGAGCTCGCGCGCCGGGTCGCCGGTGTCCTTGAATTCGCCCGACTTAATGACCTCTTCCTTGAGCTTGGCCCAGCGCACCAGGTCGCCGTAGTTGTACCAGTCCATGATGGCGCCGATGGAGCCGACCACGCTGGCGTCGTTGGCGAAAATCTTGTTCGTGCCCGAGGCCACGTAATACCCGCCGCTGGCGCCGACCACGGCGATGTCGGCGACGATACGCTTCTTCTTGTCGTCGCGGATGCGCCGCACCTCGCGATAAATCTCCTCCGAGGCGGCCGCGCTTCCGCCCGGTGTGTTCAGGTGGATAATGATCGCCTTAATGGAGGTGTCGTCGGCGAATTTCTTCAGGTCGCGCACGGTCGACTGCGCGTCCAGGATGACGCCGTCGATGTCCACCACTGCGATCTGCTCGCCGCTGCCGGTGACCACGTACTGCGTGCCCTGCTCCGCGCGCAGGGCCACGTACACCAGGGTGTACACCGCCAGCACGAAAATGAAGAAAGCACCACCCCCGATCAGTACCCACAAAAATCCCCGCGAGCGGCCTCCGTTCGCCATACAAGGCGTTAGTCTAACATTTTGGGACGCGGCGAGACCCGGGTACGAGGCGCCACCGTCGGCGCTTTGGAGCGGGGCACAACAACTTCCTTTTCCTCCTTCGGTTTCTTGCAGACGCGGATGCGGCATTCCTCGACGCCGTAATAACCGGATTCCTTGCCGCGGGTGGCGTTGGCCAACCCGGCGGCATTGAGGGCGTCAATCTCCGAATGGAACATCGAGTGGAGATTTACCTTAGGCGGCCCGGTTCGAGGAAAATGCTTTAAGTGAAAGTGACTCACCCAATCACCTCCGACACACTGTCGCCACTATAGGCCGGAGTCGCTGCCACGCTGCCGTTCGTTGGCGTTAATCGTGGCGCTGATATCCCGAAAAGAACCGTGGCCCGATTTGGAACCCAGCCGTCGCTGCCGTTCTCACGGCACGATGACGCGCAGCGCGCCCCGCCGCACCCGCACCTCCGCCGGCGTGCGCCCGATCCACTCGCCGTCGCCGAAGATGTCCAGCGGGCGCTCGCTCTCGATTCTCAGCCCCGAACACTGTGCGTACACGACTTCCGGCAGCGACAAGTGTCCTCCGGAAAACACCGCCGGAAACAGGCGCAGCAGCCGCAGCTTGGACAGGCGGCGGACAAAGCAGACATCGAGTTTGCCGTCGTCCATGCTCGCGCACGGGGCAATCCGCATTCCATGGCCGTAGGAGGGCGCATTGGCGAAGGCGACCAGCATCGCTGGTTCTTGGATCCGTCTCGGGCCGTCGGAATCGAACAGCTCGACGCTGACTTCCGGCGCCCTGAACCCCGCCAGCGCCGGTGCCAGCGATACCACGTATCCGCCATGCCCGCGCAGCCACGCCGGTAAGGCATTGGCGCGGCGGTTGACCTCCGAGTCCAGCCCCGCCCCGGCCACGCAGCAGTAGAGAGAGCTCCGAGTTGTGAAGGGTGAATTGAGAGTGGTTGGCGGACGGCTCTGAGTGCCGGCCGCACAGGAGATTTCTGCAACGTCAATGGCGCGCACGTTGCCGGCGCCGGTGCAGAATCGGCGCCACGCCGTGAGCGCGTCGCGAACCGTGCCGAGCCCCAGCGCGCGCGCGAAATCGTTACCGCTGCCGGCAGGCACGCACAGGATTGGCGCCTGGGACGCCACCGCCGCCGGCAACTGCCGGTGCACGCTGCCATCGCCGCCGAAAATCAATGCCGCATCGAAAGCGCTGTCCGCCGGCAGGCCAGCTACGGCGGCAATCTCTACGTTGGGAAAAAGAAATTCGCGCAGCGCACGCCCCGTCGCCTTGGTTCCGAGAATGACGGCAGCGCGCATGTGTGCCGCAGCTTAACGCAGATGGACGCTGAGCAGGAATTAACCCCGGGGGACACGGAGTTATTGGATGGTGATCTTCTTCAGCAGCCGCCCCACGCGCACGGTCAATTCAGCCGGCACTTTGATTTTCAAAATCGGCTCCGACCTGACCTGATTGTCAATGCGCACCGCGTTCTGCTTGATCTTGCGCAGACCGTCGCTCACCGAACTTGCGAGCCCGGTACGCGCCAGTAGCTTGTCGAGCTTCACGCTGACGAACTCACCAGGTTCTCGCGGACGAATGGAACCCAACCCGCCCTGCGAAGAGCTGCGACTCGCACCTCCGTCTTCAGCAATGGTCTCCAAGCCCGAAGGTGCCACGTCGGATAAGCGAACCGTCACCCGCTCCACATCTTCCGGCACTTCATCCTTCTGGAATTGCTTCGCCCAATCCTGTTCCGCCTGCTGCGCCGCCTGCGGCGAATGGAAATCGGTGACAATCTCGCGCGCCAGGTCTTTCTTTAACTGCATCGGGTGGGCGCGCCCGGCCACCGTGTCCGACTTCATGCGCTCGATCTCGGGCGAACTCACGTCGGTCAGCAATTCGTAATAGCGCCACATCAACGCGTCGGAGATGGACATCACTTTGCCATACATTTCCAGCGGCGCTTCGGTGATGCCGATGTAATTGCCGTAGGACTTCGACATCTTCTGCACACCGTCCAGGCCTTCGAGCAGCGGCGTAGTCAGCACCACCTGCGACGGCTGCCCGTGCGCGCGCTGCAATTCCCGCCCGACCAGCAGGTTAAATTTCTGGTCGGTGCCACCCAGTTCGACGTCGGCCTCCAGCGCTACCGAGTCGTACCCCTGCGCCAGCGGATAGAGCAGCTCGTGCAGCGCGATCGGTTTTTCTTCCTGAAAGCGCTTGTGGAAGTCCTCGCGCTCCAGCATCTGCGACACTGTGTACTTCGCCGCCAGACGGATCCATCCCTCCGAGCCCAGCTTGTCCAGCCACTCGCTGTTGTAGCGAATCTCGATTTTGCTGGGATCGAGAATTTTGTGCGCTTGAGCGAGATAAGTGGTGGCGTTCTGGTTGATCTGCTCTCGCGAGAGCGGCGGCCGCGTGACCGACCTGCCAGTAGGATCGCCGATCATGCCGGTAAAATCGCCGATCAGGAAGATTACCGTGTGCCCCATGTCCTGAAAGTGTTTGAGCTTGCGCAGCACCACGGTGTGGCCAAGATGAAGGTCGGGCGCGGTCGGGTCCAGCCCGATCTTGACTCGCAGCGGCTTGCCGGAGTCGTAGGATTTCTTGAGCTTCTCGCGCAGTTCGTCTTCGCGGATGATCTCCGCCGCGCCTTTCTTGATGTAGGCGAGCTGCTCGTCAACCGGGCGGAACGAAGGCATAAGCGAACAGATTACCGCAAAGGACACAAGGCAACGCAAAGGAAAGAAAAACCTAACCACGGATTAGCGCGGATTTTCACGGATTCTTTTCTTGTTCTTCTCCGGTCCGTGTTCATCGGTGTAAATCCGTGCTTAGCTTCTTCCGGTAGATCCAAAGCCGCCGCCTTTTCGCTTCGACTCCGCCAATTCCTCCACCACTCGGACCTCGCCGGTCAGCACCGGGTAGGGAATCAGGTTGGCGATCTTGTCGCCGACATGGACGGTCGCCGGCCAGTCAGCAAGGTTTTCCATCAACACGCGGATCTCGCCGCGATATCCGGCGTCGATCACGCCGCCGGTCAACACGACGCGCTTAGCCGCCATCGATGACTTGTCGCGCAACAGCGCGCCCATGGGCCGGCCGTGGTCGTCGGTGATCTCGATGGCGATCCCGGTGGACACGACAGCATGGCTGCGCCCGCCAATCGTGATCTCGACCGCCGCGTAGACGTCGTAACCGAGGTCTTCACTGGGATGGGCAACCGTGGGCGCCTTCGCCGTGGGCAGCAGCAGCTGTACCCTGAGCATGGGGAGAGTGTAAGCCACACGCAGAGTAAATCGCCAAATGCGGGCCAGCTAACGGCCATGAGCTAAGAGCTAAGAGCTTGGGATTGCCGCTGCCATGGCCTTCTTCTGCACCACGCGCCTTCCCGCGATCTGGTAATTTCCGGCGAGCACGATGTTGATCGCTTCGGTGTAGGCGATGTGCTCCTGCTCCAGGATGCGCGCCGCCAGCAAGTGATCGTCATCGCGGTCGAGCACCGGCACCGCCCGTTGCACCACGATCGCCCCGTGATCCAGGTGCTCATCCACAAAATGCACCGTGCACCCGGAGACCTTCACGCCGTACTCGATCGCCTGCTTCTGCGCCTCCAGGCCGGGGAACGACGGCAGCAGCGACGGATGAATGTTGAGAATGCGGTTGGGAAATGCGCGAATGAACAGCGGCGACAGCAGCCGCATGTATCCCGCCATGCAGATGAGATCAACCTGCTTTTCGTTCAGCGCCGCGACCACGTCGGCGTCGTGCTCCTCGCGCTGACGTCCCTTGCTGGGGATGACGCGCGCGTCCAGCCCGAGCTTGCGCGCGTGCTCGATGCCCGGCGCCTCGGGACGATTGGAAATCACGATGGCAATCTCCGCGTTGATGCGGCCTTGTTTTACCGATTCCGCAATGGCGGCGAAATTCGTTCCGCGTCCGGAAAGTAAGATTCCCAGCTTTTTCATGCGAGGTATTTTGTAGGGGATTGACGGAAAAATCTACCACCGAGTCACCGAGAACACCCAGGATCACAGAGTCTCTTAACTCAATAACGGAAGAATACCCATGTTTCTCGGTGTTACTCGCTGCCCCTGTCTCTCGGTGGTGAAAAGGAACTCAGGAGTACAGCACTTTGCGCTCGCCCTTCACGATCCGGCCGATGGTGTATCCCTTCTCGCCGGCGCGCTCCAGCACCGTCTGCACCTTCTTGAATTTTTTAGGTGGGACCACCAGGATCATGCCGATTCCCATGTTGAAGGTGCGCATCATCTCGTCCTGCGGGATACCGCCGAGTTGTTGCAGGTGCTGGAAGATCGGCTGTTCCGGCCACGTGCCCATCTCAATCACCGCCGCCGTGCCCTTGGGCAGCGCGCGCGGCAGGTTCAGGGTCATGCCGCCGCCGGTGATGTGCGCCATGGCCGAGACCGCCTCTCCGTCCAGCAGCTTTTTCAGCAGAGGCCAGTAGCTCTTGTGCACGCGCATCAGCTCGTTCCCGACCTTGTTCTTCAGTTCGTTGACGTAGGTCTCCGGCGAGTAGTGCGCGGTCTCGAACAGCAGCTTGCGAGCCAGGGCATAGCCGTTGGTATGCAGCCCGTTTGACGGCAATCCGACCAGTACGTCTCCGACCTGCACGTTTTTTCCGGTGATCACCCTCTCCCGCTCCACGACTCCGACGATGAATCCCGCCAAGTCATACTCGCCGTGCTCGTAGAATCCGGGCATCTCCGCCGTCTCGCCGCCGATTAGGGCGCAGCCGTTGTGCTTGCAAGCATCGGCGATCCCGGCTACCACCCGTTCGGCCATCTCCGGGTCCAGTTTGCCGGTGGCGTAGTAGTCCATGAAGAATAGGGGTGCGGCGCCCTGTACGGCGATGTCGTTAACACAATGGTTCACCAGGTCGCCGCCGATGGTGTGGTGCAGGTTCATCTCGAAGGCGACTTTCAACTTCGTTCCCACTCCGTCCACGCTTGCCACCAGCACCGGGTCCTTGTACTTCTCCTTGTCCAGGGCAAACATTCCTCCAAAGCCGCCGATCTCGCTCAGCACGCATTTGGTGAAGGTTTTGTGGGCAAGATACCGGATGCGCTGCTTGGCGCGGGCGGCGCGTTCCAGGTCAACCCCGGCATCGGCGTAGGTGACCGTCGTGCGGTTGGGATCGTTCTCGGGCAAGGGCGTGACGTCCGTTACGAGGGAATCAGAGCCGGGCAGAACGCTTCATTCTACCATTGCGCACGCACCAACCCGCGCGCGGCTGGCCCACGAAATTGGCGTCCCTGCAGGGCGCACACGCACCCAGGCCGTACCAGCCGTGCCTCTCAGCCTATTTCAGGAGATACCCGGAGAAGTGATAGGCCACCATTCCCAGCAGGCCCAGCGCTGCCGCTGCGTATCCCGTATAGATCCAGAAATTCCGATTGCTCTCCACCTTCGGTGCCGCCGGCGTCGGCGGGTTGTTGGGAGAAGTTGCCTGCTGCATTTGGCCTCCAGCCGCATACCTGTTTCCCCGGTCGCACCGGGAAACCTCACGATGAGGCCATATGAAAAGCGATCAACCGGCACCCGCGGCTCTCGACACCGGGGCACCCCACATGAATAGCGCGATTCTACTCCTGTTTCCGAGCTTCTGCCGCCAAAAACATGTTCCGGCGAGGTTTTGCCGGTACTTACCCCTTACTGCAAAGGCCGCCACGGACGCGAAGGCGGCCACGGAACGATGTTCGCGGCTACGACGGTCAACAAAAAGCCCTGCGGCGCCCAAGCGCGATATTTTTCCCCGCCGGGCCGCTTTCCTTTTTGAGCGCGCCTTTAAGCGCGCCACCGCGTGGCCGCTACCGGCAGGTCTCCCGTCACACGGGAATGTGATTATCCCGGCTCCCTCTCCGTGCCGGAAACGGTTACACTCGGTAGTTCGCCCGCAGGAGCCGATCAGCCATGGACCAGGTCGCGCAGCCCGCCATCAGGCTCTCCACCACCGACAAAGCGCACGACGTCCTTCGCACCGAGAGTCAACCTCTGGATGCGCTCTTCCATCCCAAGACCGTCGCTATCATCGGTGCCACCGAGCGCCCCGGCTCCATCGGGCGCCGCGTCCTCTGGGCCCTGCTCAGCAGTCCCTTCGGCGGCGTCGTATTTCCGGTCAGCAAGGACCGCCCCAGTGTCCTCGGCATCAAGGCATATCCGTATGTCGCAGCCGTTCCGGAATCCGTGGACATGGCGGTCATCGCCACGCCCGCCATCACCGTCCCCGGCATCATCGGTGAATGTGTACAGGCAGGCGTGAAAACCGCCGTCGTCATCTCCGCCGGCTTCAAGGAGCACGGCGAGGCTGGCCTGGAACTGGAACGCCAGATCGCCGACCGCATCCAGGGCACTGGCCTGCGCGTGGTTGGCCCCAACTGCCTCGGGGTCATGAACCCGCTCATCGGCCTGAACGCCACCTTCTCGCAACAGATCGCGCGGCCCGGCAACGTCGCCTTCCTAAGCCAGAGCGGCGCCCTCTGCACCGCCATTCTCGACTGGAGCTTCAGCGAGATGGTCGGCTTCAGCGCCTTCGTCTCCGTAGGCTCCATGATCGACGTCGGCTGGGGCGACCTCATTGATTACCTCGGCAACGACAGCCGTACCCAGTCCATCCTCATCTACATGGAATCCATCGGTGACGCGCGCAAGTTCCTCTCCGCGGCGCGCGAAGTTTCACTCAACAAGCCGATCATCGTGATCAAGGCCGGCCGCACCGAAGCCGCCGCCAAGGCCGCCGCTTCGCATACCGGCGCCATGGTCGGCAGCGACGAAGTGTTCGATGCTGTCTTCCGGCGCAGCGGCGTGCTCCGCGTCAATGCCATCTCCGACATCTTTTACATGTCGGAAGTGTTGGCCAAGCAGCCGCGCCCACGCGGGCCGCGCCTGGCGATCCTGACCAACGCCGGCGGCCCGGGCGTGCTTGCCGCCGACGGCGTCGCCTACCAAGGAGGGGAACTCGCGGAGCTGTCCGCGGAAACCCACGCCGAGCTCAACAAAATCCTGCCGCCGCACTGGAGCCACGGCAACCCGGTTGATATTCTCGGCGACGCCGGTCCCGACCGCTACGGCCAGGCGCTTGAGATCGTACTCAAAGATCCCAACGCCGACGGCGTCCTTGTCCTGACCGCGCCGCAAGGCCTGGCCGAGCCGACCAAAATTGCCGAACTGCTTAAGCCCTATGCCAACACGACCGGAAAGCCGATCCTTGCTTGTTTCATGGGGGGCGCGGAGATCGTCGCGGCCAACGAAATCCTCAACCGCGGTGGCATTCCGACCTTCCAGTTTCCCGATACCGCCACGCGCGCCTTCACCTTCATGTGGCGCTACAGTTACAACCTGCGCGGGCTCTATGAAACTCCGGTGCTGCGCAGCCAGACCGAGCGCGAGCCAGATCGCAACACCGTCGCTCAACTGATCCAGAAAGCGCGTCAGGAAACACGCTCCTTGCTTTCCGAAGCCGAATCCAAACAGCTCTTAGCCGCCTACTTCATTCCCACCGTCGAAACTCGAGTCGCCACCAGCGCCGACGAAGCCGTGACCCATGCCGAGGCGATCGCTTACCCAGTCGTGCTGAAGTTGCACTCGTACACCATCACGCACAAGACCGACGTCGGCGGTGTGCAGCTCAATCTCAAGGATGCGGCCGCCGTCCGCGCCGCCTTCCACAAGATCGAGGACAATGTCCGCGCCAGTGCCGGCGGCGAGCATTTTCTCGGCGTGACCGTGCAGCCCATGATTGCGCGCGACGGGTACGAGCTCATCCTCGGCAGCAGTATCGACCCGCAGTTCGGCCCGGTGCTGCTGTTCGGGCGGGGCGGCCTGTTGGTCGAAATCGAGCGCGACCGCGCCCTCGCCCTCCCTCCGCTCAACACCACGCTGGCCCGCCGCATGATGGAGCAGACCCGGATTTTCAAAGCCCTGCAGGGCGTGCGCGGCCTACCCGGCGCCGACCTCCCGGGCCTGGAAACGCTGCTGGTGAATTTCAGCCGGCTGGTGGTGGAGCAGCCCTGGATCAAGGAAATTGACATCAATCCGCTGCTTGCCGGCGGCGATCGGCTGATAGCGCTCGACGCGCGCGTTGTCCTGCATCCTGCCGACATGCGCGAAGAGCAGCTTCCGCGCCCGGTAATCCGTCCCTATCCGCAGCAATACGTCGGCGAATGCACCATGAAGGACGGCGTCAAGGTCACCATCCGGCCCATTCGCCCCGAAGACGAGCCGCTGATGATCGACTTCCACAGCCGTCTCTCCGACCGCAGCGTATACCTGCGCTACTTCCAGCCGCTCAAGCTGACGCAGCGCACCGCGCATGAGCGCCTGACCCGAATCTGCTTCATTGACTATGACCGCGAAATGGCGCTGGTCACCGAACTCAAGCATCCCGACGGTCACGGCGAAATCCTGGCGGTGGGACGCCTCAGCAAGTTGCACGGCCGCAACGAGGCGGAAATCGCCGTCCTGGTTCGCGACGAATTCCAGCACAAGGGCCTGGGCACCGAACTGGTCAGCCGCCTCATGCAAATCGCCAAGGACGAAAAGCTCCAGTACGTCGTTTCCACCATGCTCGGCGTCAACCGCGAGATGCGTGCCATCTGTAAGCGCCTTAACTTCCAGCTCAGCCTGGACATGGAAGAGAACCTCGTCAACGCTCGCGCCACGCTGAGGTGAGATGCCACGGGGACAGCACCGATATTATTACTAATCGGTAAACCTTAGTCGGGTTATATACCCCCCTCCCCCTGCCCTGTAACGGAATCAGAAGCTTACGCACGGTATACCGTGGAAATTCGACGGTTACCGTGGATGCTTTGTGTATAATCAATAGCTTACGTCCGAGTTTTCTGGAATACCAAACATATTGCGTTGTCAAGGAGCGATGGCCACATATACCACAACCTGTAGTGGTTTAGAAGCAAAGCAAAGGGCCGCAAGGTGGTCGCCCTCCCTTGCGGCCCCGGATATGTAGCTGAACTATCCAGCTAACATACATTGTAAGTAATTAGTTAATGGGTGTCAAGGGTATTCGGCGCGGCTGCCACCACGGCTTACGCCGTGGGCTACATGTTCTTTCGCGCGCCGCGCTCCATCTCACACGCTATCTGGCGTGCAACGGGCCCTCTCCTGCCGATCTTGCATCCCGTAGTAGCTTCGCCTTTTCCTTCGGAATGAAACGGTCTACGGCTTTCTGTCCCTCGGGATCGTCAAAGTACACCAGCGACTCCGCGATCAGGCTTGACGCCTCGGCTGGGGCCTCTTTGCACCTCGAAATAATCAGCGGTATTGAACTCGTATCCTGCATCTCGGCGAGTCCGAACGCGGCTGCAAAAGCGATGTGAAAGTTCGGCGACAGGAGGGCGCGCCTTAATAAGGGCAGTGCCCTCGAATCGCCAGTCATTCCGACGATCCCAACAATACCAGGCAAACGGTAAACGGCATCCTCGGCTGCTTCGCCGGGAGAGCGCCCATGTTTTCGTGCCCATTCGACAAATTCTGGCGAAGGAGGTCGGATGAGTTTGCCTTGTGCGTCATGACCTTCGGGCGAAGGTGCATCACTGTCCAGTATAGGCTTCATCAACCCAGCCAGGTAATCCCAATACTCATCCTTCTTATCTCCGAGTAGAAGTAAAACTTGGGCAATCTTTGCTCTCTCAAGTGGCTCGGATACGAGCGTGAACTGCTTTTCCAGGTCGGGAATGGCTACAACCGCCCGCGCTTCGCCGATGACTTCAACATGGTAGCCGTTGAATTTCCCCGACTTCACCTTCGCGATCGCATCGGCTACTTCCGCCGGACTCTCGTTTGCAGCCTGCGGTTGCGCCGATTGACAGCGGGCGATGCCCGTCGGCAGCCCGCAACATAGAAGAAAGTGAAAGACTGCACGTACCGCCGACTTACCGAAGACTTTGCTTGCCATGCCCTGCTCCCAGCTTGGAGAAACTCGTTTGCCACGAAGGCAACATACAAGACGAGCACTGCAGCCAAGCCTATCACCACTTCCATCATGAAGCCCGTTCGTGGCATGGTTTCTCCTCCTTCGGCGCGAGTGAACGGCGAGGTGGCGCATTTTTCGGTTCAGGACAGAGGAATTATTTCTGGAAGTGAAACTGAGACCAGCGGCTCGGGAAAACGGCCCGGATCAAGGATTCTTTCGCCCGCTGAAGCGGGCTCGACCCAAATGTTCTGCCACCCACGGCTTACGCCGTGGGCTACACATTCTGTCGCCCGCTTCGCAGGCTGGTGTTCCCACTGACCACTGACCTCTGGACACTGGCCACTGTCCACGATTTGCGATACAACTGCTTTATACCCATGAAGCTATTTGCCGTTTTTCTCCTTCTCGCTTCCGCCGCTGTCTCCCAAAGCGTTCCCCCAGTGCCGGACGCCGCGAAGAAGGATGTCTATGCGCAGGAGCCTTACGTCGTCGAATTGCAGCGCACCGTCTATCGCTTCGAAAACGACGGCACTGGTCGCAAGGAAACCTCCGCGCGTATCCGCGTGCAGAGCGAGTCTGGGGTCGAACTTCTCGGCCAGCTCGTCTTCGGCTACAACTCCGCCAACGAGAGCATGCAGATCCCCTACGTGCGCGTCCTCAAGTCCGACGGCACGGTCGTCACCGCGTCTGCCAGCGCGGTCCAGGACCTCACGGCTCCGGTCGCGCGCGAAGCGCCGGTTTACACCGATTACCATCAGAAGCATGTCACCGTTCCCGGCCTCCGTCCCGGCGAAGTGCTCGAATACCAGGTTGTCACCGCCATCACCACGGCGCTGGCGCCCGGCGAATTCTGGATGGAGCACCACTTCTTCGACGCCGGCATCATTCTCGACGACCAGCTCGAGGTCAACATTCCGCGCGACCGTGCCGTCAAGCTGAAGACCCTCCCCGGTCACGAACCCACCATCACGGAGGAAGGCGGACGCCGCATCTACCGCTGGGTTTCCTCGCATAAACAACGCGAGGACGACGACACGGACAAGAAGAAGAAACGCAAAGCGCAGCCCGAACCCCCCGATGTGCAAATGACTACCTTTGCCTCCTGGGAGAGCCTTGGCCGCTGGTATGCCGGCCTGGAACGCGACCGCCGCCAGCCCTCCGCCGCCGTGCGCGCCCGCGCCGAGGAACTGGTTAAGGGCCACAACACCGACATGGAGAAGTTGCAGGCCATCTACGATTACGTCGCCAAGGATTTCCGTTACGTCAGCCTGTCTTTCGGGCTGGGCCGCTATCAGCCGCACTCCGCTGATGAAGTCCTCTCCAACCAGTACGGCGACTGCAAGGACAAGCACACCCTGCTCGAAGGTCTGCTGGAAGCCATCGGCATTCACGCTTCCTCCGCGCTGATGAATTCCAAGCGCAAGATCGATCCCGACCTGCCTTCGCCCTCGCAGTTCGATCACGTCATCAGCGTGGTACCGATCGGCAAGGAAATGGTCTGGCTGGATACCACCACGGAAATCGCGCCCTTCCGCCTGATCACTTACAACTTGCGCAAAAAGAAGGCGCTCGTGATTCCTCCTACCGGCGCAGCGCAATTGGTGGAAACGCCCGCCGAGGCGACCGTCGCCAACGTCCAGGTGATCGAAACCGAAGGCAAGGTCAGCGATCTGGGCAAGCTCACCGCCCACGTGCGCCTGGCGTTCAGCGGGGACAGCGAGCTCCCGCTGCGCCTCGGTTTTCGCCAGGTGCCAAATGCGCGCTGGAAGGATTTGGCGCAGGTGGTGGCTCAACTCGAAGGCCTCCGCGGCGATGTCAGCAACTTGAAAGCTGACGATCCCTCTGACAACCGCGGCCCCCTCCATCTCGAATTCGATATCGCGCAGTCCAATTTCCTTGACTGGTCCAAGCGCCAGTCGCAGCTCGACCTGCCGCTCGCCCGGCTGCGCCTGCCCGATCTCTCCGACGCCGACGAAAATTCCGCCGAGCCCATCGAGATCGGCGCTCCCGGCAGCATCACCGTGCGTCTGAAGATCGAGCTGCCTTCCACTTTCACCGCGCGCGCTCCACTGCCCTTCCAGATGAAGCGCGACTACGCTGAGTACCGCGCCGCTTACGACCTCAAGGGCAACACCTTCACGACCGAGCGCGCCATGATCCTGCGCGCCCGCGAAATTCCCGCTGCCCGCCTGCGCGATTACGCCGCCTTCCGCCGCGCCATTGTCGCCGACGAAGCCCAGCAGCTTGCCCTCGACAACACTCAGCAGGGCTCGCCCAAGCCGCCCGAGAATGTCAAGGCGCAGGAGCTGTACGAAGCCGGGCTCAGCGCCCTGCAGGCGCAGAATTATCGCGGCGCCGCCGATTTGTTGCAGCGCGTCGTCGAGCTCGAACCCCGGCACAAATCGGCGTGGAACGATCTTGGCAACGCCTACCTCGCGCAGCGCCGCACCGACGAAGCCATCAAGGCCTACAACCAGCAGATCGAGATCAACCCCTTCGACGAGTTTGCCTTCAACAATCTTGGCCGCGCCTGGTGGGACAAGCGCGACTACGCCAAGGCCGCCGAATCATTTCAGAAGCAGATCGACGTCTACCCGCTCGACAAGTTTGCCCACCGTAACCTCGGCGCCATGTACCTGGAGGAGCACAAAAACCGCGAGGCGCTCCCCGAACTGGAAAAAGCCGCGTCCCTCAACCCACAGGACGCGCAGGCATTCGTCAGCCTCGGGCAGGCGCAACTCGAACTCGGCGACGACGCCAAGGCGCTCGCCGCCTTCGACCGCGCCGTCAAGATCGCACCCGCTCCCGGCATCTGGAACAACATCGCCTACCAGCTCAGCCTGAGGAACACGCACCTCGATCTCGCCCAGCAATACGCCGAATCCGCCGTCGCCTCCACCGCCGCCGCGCTGCGCAATCTCACCGCCGACACCATGCAGCTCGAGCAGCAGGCGCTCGTCATCGGGCTGGCGGCGCAGTGGGACACTCTCGGGTGGGTGTATTTCCAGCGCGGCAATCTCGACAAGGCCGAACAATTCATCGCCGCCGCCTGGCTCTTGGGACAACACGGCGAGGTCGGCGATCACCTGGCGCAGATTTTCGAAAAGCGCGGCGAAAAGGAGAAGACTATTGCCATGTATGCCCAGGCCCTCGCCGCCTATAAGCCACTGCCGGAAACCCGTCAGCGCCTCGCCGCCCTGCTCGCCCCTTCCGGCGATAAGCAAGCTGGCGCGTCCAGCGACGACAAGACTCTGGATAAGCCGGTCGCGAAACCGGTGGCCGGGAAAGTCGCCGGCAAAAGCGCTATCCAGAATCCGATGATTGATGGGAAGATCGACGCGCTGGTAGAGAAGGCCCGCCACGAGCTGGAAGCGCTGCGCACCGTCGGCCTTGGACCACTGGTGAAAGAATCCGCGCAGGCCGATTTTTATCTCATCGTTGGTCCCGGCCCGAAAGTCGAAGACGCGCGTTTCATCAGCGGCAGCGACAAGCTCAAGCCCTTCACCGACGCTCTCCGCGCCGCCAAAGTTAAGTTCAGCTTCCCCGACAGTACCCCCACGCGCCTGCTCCGCCGCGGCACGCTCTCCTGCGCCCCCGCCGCCGACTGCAAGTTCGTTCTTCTCCCCGCCGACGACCTCTCCGGCGCGCAATAGCGGTGGAAGCTCCGGGCCTTAGCCCGGCGAAATCGCGCACCTAGGATGATTCGGCATTAGCCGCTGAGGGCAAATCCTTTGAAGTCCGGGCGCCTTTGCGGTTGTCCCACCGTTAATGTGCGTCTTTCAAACTTGCCATGCAGTTGCCGTAGAGCCGCTCAATCGTCACAGCCACCCGTTTCATGCCTTTCTTCCACATGACGGGCCCACCGCAGCGCTGACCGCCTTTGGCTCCGTTGAGTGTTGCAGTAATGAAGTAGGCACGCTCCTCGAACACCTCCAGGCTGGCAAGTCCGATCGCATTGCTGTTGCCGGTGAGCGACAACACTGAAGTGGTCAGCTCCTGATCGTGTGCAAACACCCGCGCGTTCGCTACCGCATTGCCGCTGGCGTCCTTCACTTCTACCTCAATAGAGGTGAGCGTCAGCTTCGGCGGCAACCGGAAATCAATGTCATGTGCTCCTGTTGCGAAACCGATCGAAACCGGACTTGCATTCACGGGATCCTCTACGCCCGGATATAACAGTCGTGGGAAAGGATGTTCCTTCGTGGCGCCAAATTGATTGGCTATGACGATGTAATTGCCCGGCAGAAGCGTATCGAATTCGTATTCACCGTTGGCAGCAGTCGTCGCGATCCTATTCGTGGTCAGGTACTTCCGGTCGCGAATCTGATACGGGTCTTCAAGGAAGTTCAGGGCAACCGGCATTCCCTTTACTCCTTGGCCCTCCGCATCCAGCACTCGGCCCCGGATCGTTCCGTTCGGCGCCGCATAGAATGAAACTTGAGCACACCCTTGTTCATGCAGGTTGATTTTGCGCGGGCTCCCGGAGGAAACGAATCCGTCCGGCAGTATCGCGGCCACACTGTATTCGCCTGCGGCAAGACCCGTGACAGAGTACGCGCCCCCTGCATCTGTCGTTGTCCTTGTTACTTGACCACTCGTGTCGGTCACGGTGATTCCGACCCCCGGCATGGGTTGCCGTTTATAGGCCTGATCTTTCACGATCTGAGTTGTTACTGTTCCCAAGGCAGTTGCGCTCTTCGCAAGTGACGGCAACGAATCCAGCCACGCGATATCGTCCGCCGCCTTTTCCGCCTCGGCGGTTCGCGAACAAATGCCGGTGCGGATGTCACCGTCACGTTGCGACGCATAAACCAGATATGAGTGCCCGAGTTCAAATTTGTAGCCGCAGTCACCACCGCCCAGGCCCGTGTGCACGGTTGCCTCCGCGCCCACGTTTCCTCGATAGCTTCGAACCACCCGGAAATGAACCTCCTTCTGTGGCACTTGGTAACTCTTTGCCATCACGTCCATAGGCACAGTAGTCGTCTCGATCGCGGTCACCTCGCCGATAAACACAACATCGGTATGCCAAAATGCCTGGCATGCCGGACCGGGCGTCGTGCAGGAACATGCCCACGCCATCGCCACGTCCAGGAGGACCAGCGCCGCTGTCAACACCAGCCTTTTCACGGTGGCAGCATAGCACTGGACGCAGTTCCTACCTTCGGAACGGTTAATGGAAATCGGTGCACGTTCCCTTTCTTGCCCCGCCTTGCTGACCCTCGAACTGGAATGAAGTCCGCTCGCTCCCGCCGAATCGTTCTCCCAAGTTATCGTTGCAGAGCGAATCATTTTGTTTTCGAGATTTTGCTTATAAGTCCATGCTGTTCAATATTTTGCAGACCAACTCTGCGCAAAATAGTGATTCTAAGAGATCAGGTAGGGGGAGGGGGGTATCTCCTGGTCCGACCACTTACGTACCAAGACATCGAAAAGCGATAACCAACGAGCGAAAACCGACAACCCGCGAAGAGACTAAAATCTCCCCATGAGCACCACACTGACGCCAGTCAAGAGCTTCGGATTCCTCCTCGACGGACGCTGGATCTCCGAAGGCGAACTGCACCAGATTCGCGCCCCCTACGATCAGGAGATCGTCGGTGCCGTCGTGTACGGCACGCGGCGCCACGCCGAGGCCGCCATCGCGGCGGCCGTGAAGGCCTTCGAGACCACGCGCCGCTTGCCCGCCTACGAACGCCAGCGCGTGCTGCGCTCCGTTGCCGAAGCGCTGGCCGCGCGCAAGGACGAGTTTGCCACCGTGCTGGCGCGCGAGGCCGGCAAGCCGCTCAAGCAGGCTCGCGCCGAAGTCGAGCGCGGCATCGCGACCTTCTTCATCGCCGCCGAAGAGAGTACCCGCATCAACGGTGAGGTTCTGCCGCTGGACACCGCGCCCGCCGCCACTGGACGCTGGGGAATTGTGAAGCGCTTTCCTCTGGGCCCGATCTCGGCGATCACGCCCTTCAACTTCCCGCTGAACCTGGTGGCGCACAAGGTTGCGCCCGCCATCGCCTGCGGCTGCACCGTCGTTCTGAAGCCGCCGCCGCAGGACCCGCTCAGTGCGCTCATGCTCGCCGAGCTCGTGCAGCAGGCCGGCTGGCCCGACGGCGCGCTCAACGTACTCAACCTCAGCAACGAGGACGCTGCGCCGCTGGTCACCGACGAGCGCATCAGACTGCTGAGCTTCACCGGCAGTTCCGCCGTTGGCTGGGAGCTGAAGAAGAAAGCCGGCAAGAAGCGCGTCGTGCTGGAGTTGGGCGGCAATGCCGGTTGCATCGTGCACGGCGATGCCGACCTGAAGCAGGCTGCTGAGCGTTGCGTCACCGGCGGATTCGGTTATGCCGGACAGACGTGCATCTCGGTGCAGCGAATTTTTGTCGAGCGCAAAGTCATGCAGGAGTTTACCGACCACCTGGTCGCGGGCGCGAAAGATCTGAAAATCGGCGATCCGCTGGACGCTGGCACCGATGTTGGCCCGATGATCCGCGAAGCCGACGCCGTCCGTGCCGCCGAATGGATCCAGGAAGCGGTCGCCGGCGGCGCCAAGCTGCTGTGCGGCGGCCAGCGTCAAGGTTCGTTCGTGCAACCGGCGGTGCTCACCGCCAGCAAGCCGGGTATGCGCGTCAATTGTCTGGAGGTCTTCGCCCCGGTCGTGACTGTCGAACCCTACGATGATTTCAATGAAGCATTGCGCCGCGTCAACGATTCGCCCTGGGGATTGCAGGCCGGAGTGTTCACCCGCGACGCGCGCCTGATCTTCCGCGCCTTTGAAGAACTGCAGGTCGGCGGCGTCATCGCCGGTGACATCCCCACCTGGCGCATGGACCAGATGCCCTACGGCGGTGTGAAGGATTCCGGTCTTGGCCGCGAAGGGCTGAAGTACGCGATCGAGGAGATGACGGAGAGGAAACTGCTGGTGATGAACATCCAGTAGTTCGGAGTCGGGCATTAGCGAAAATCAAGAGCGCGAACACACCCCCCACCGGACCGCGCTCTATCTTCCGCAACTATCCGCCAGAGATGCGAGTCTGAATGAAATTTTCTTGGTGCGTCAGAGCGGCCTGGATCATCTGCGTCAATACAACCGTGGGATGCGAACTGCGCGTCGGCTGTTAACTGGCGTCGGAAAGTGCCCGGTATTTTTCCTTGGCCAACGGTTGCTGATCAGGGGTAAGAAGTTTCGGCTCTCCTAACGGTGCAAAACGGCGCCGGCGAAAGCACGCGGATGGCGGCATCGGGGGCGGCTCCTGCGCGCGTTTGGGCGGCCCCGCGGCGGAGAAACGTCGTGGGACGATTTGCTACAATCACGGGTTTTCGTGACCTACGTCACGATAACGTGTGATGGACTACGGCGGAATGTATTCCACCGCTGCACCCGCAACCCAGCAAGACGAGGATCGGGCGGATAGATGGCCCAGGTATTCCACCGCAGCACGAACACAATTTCGAGAATGTCCATCGCGCTCAGCGTGGTGGCTGTGGCGGCATTCTTTTTTGTGGCCGAGCAGGTGCAGAGGTCGCCGTACACGAGCTGGCGGGGGGTGGCGCGGACGCAGTCGGTGCCGTTCAGCCACCAGCACCATGTCGGAGGGCTGGGCATCGACTGCCGTTACTGCCACACGACGGTGGAGGTTTCGAGCTTTGCCGGTATCCCGCCCACCAAGACCTGCATGAACTGCCACGCGCAGATCTGGACCAACGCCGCGATGCTGGCGCCGGTGCGAGAGAGCTTCCGCTCGGGGAAGTCCTTGGTGTGGGAGCGCGCCAACCAGATCCCCGACTTTGTGTATTTCGATCACAGCATTCATATCAACAAGGGCGTGGGATGCGCGTCGTGCCACGGGCCGGTGGACCGTATGCCGCTGATGTACGCGGAAGCTTCGCTGCAGATGGAGTGGTGCCTGAACTGCCATCGCGCGCCGGAAAAGTTCCTGCGTCCGCGGGCGGAAATTTTCAACATGCGCTATGAGCCGCCCAGCGGGGAAAGGCCGCTGGAGATGGACGGGAAGAAATTTGCCGACCAGCAGTCGCTGGGGACGTATCTGAAGTCCAAGTTCCGGGTGCGGAGCGTGTACGCCATCACGAGTTGCGATACGTGCCATCGGTGAAGTGTCGTTAGTCGTTGGTAATAGCGTCGATGGCCGATGGTCGATGGCAAGAAAGTTGCGAGTTGCTGGTGAGGTGTGAGTTCTGAGCTAGGCAAAAGCTAATCGGGTTCGATAGAAAGCGGATGAGCGAAGAAAGACAAGACGAGTTGGTGCAGATTCGGCCGGCGAGCGGTACAACGCTTGATCTCGATGCGGTGCGGGCGAAGCTGGAGGCGGCGCAGGGGCCGCAGTACTGGCGCTGCCTGGAGGAACTGGCAGACAGCGAGGGCTTCGCAGAACTGCTGCACCGGGAATTTCCGCGGCAGGCGAGCGAGTGGACGGGCGGCGACTTTTCGCGGCGGAATTTTCTCAAACTGATGAGCGCGTCGCTGGCGCTGGCCGGATTGAGCGGCTGCACCAAGCTGCCGGTGGAGAGCATTGTCCCCTACGTGCGGCAGCCGGAAGAGATCATTCCCGGGCGGCCACTGTTTTTCGCGACGGCAATGGACTTTGGCGGTTACGCGGAGCCGCTGCTGGCGTGCAGCTACGAGGGGCGCCCGACCAAGCTGGAAGGCAATCCCGAGCATCCGGCAAGCGGGGGGGCGACCGACGTGTACGCACAGGCGGCGCTGCTGGATTTATACGATCCCGATCGCTCGCAGACAAGCACCTACGGTGGCGAGGTGCGGCCATGGTCATCGTTCGTGGGCGCGATGCAGGGGCCGATCGCGGCGCAGAAAGCGGCCGGCGGCGCAGGATTCCGCTTGCTGACGCAGTCCGTCTCGTCACCGACGCTGCTCGCCCAGATCCGCAGCTTGCAAGGACTTTTCCCGCAGATGAAGTGGAGCCAGTGGCAGCCGGTGAACCGCGATGGTGCGCGCGGCGGGGCGCAGATGGCCTTTGGGCAGCCGGTGGAAACACGTTACCTGCTGGAGAACGCCGACATCGTGGTCTCCCTCGATGCCGACTTCCTGATGGCCGGCTTTCCCGGGTTCACCATGCACACGCGCGCGTGGGCGAAGCGGCGCAACCCGGACAATCCGGCGGGCATGAACCGAACCTACGCCATCGAGAGCACGCCAACGACGTCGGGCTTCAAGGCCGACCACCGGCTGCCGGTGCGCGCTTCGGAGATCGAGCAGTACGCGCGGGCGTTGGCTTCGCGGCTGGGAGTAAGCGCCGGCGGAACGGTGCGCCCGGAGCACAGCGCGTGGCTGGACGCGCTGGCGAAAGATCTGCAACAGCATCGCGGAAAGTCGGTGATCATTCCCGGTGAATACCAGCCGGCGGTGGTGCATGCGCTGGCGCACGCGATGAACGACGCACTGGGCGCGCAGGGTACGACGGTGATCTACACCGACCCGATCGTGGAAGGGCCGGTCAGCCAGGTTGAGTCCATCAAGGAACTGGTCGCCGACATGAGCGCCGGAAACGTGGAGTTGCTGCTCATCCTGGGCGGAAACCCGGTGTTCGATGCGCCGGCGGATCTGGACATCACCGCGGCCATGGGCAAGGTGCCGCTGCGCATCCATCACGGGATCTATCAGAACGAGACTTCGGTGTACACGCACTGGCACGTGAACGCGGCGCATTTTCTGGAAGAGTGGAGCGACACGCGAGCGATCGACGGGATGGTGAGCATCGTGCAGCCGCTGATCGCGCCGCTGTACGGCGGGCGGAGCGCGCACGAGGTGCTGGCGGTGTTCAACGGCCAGCCGGATACATCGTCTTACGACCTGGTCCGGACGTTCTGGAAATCGCAGTACAAGGGCGCGGACTTCGAAGCATTCTGGCGGCGCGCGGTGCACGACGGCTTCATGGAGGGTACGGAGTTCAAGCCGAAGACGCTGCGGATCACCAATAACACGTCCTTGATTTCTTCTCTCCGGACCGAGCTTTCTGGGCAAGGTCCGCTGCCGCTGCCCGGCGTTGATATGTCGAAGCCGGAGGATAGTTCATTCGAGATCGCGTTTCGGCACGATCCCTGCGTGTACGACGGACGGTTCGCCAACAACGCGTGGCTGCAAGAGCTGGAAAGGCCGGTCACCAAGCTGACCTGGGACAATGTGGTGTTCATCAGCCCGGCTGACGCGCAGAGGCTCGGCGTGCCGCCGGGGCAGGACACCACGATGGTGAAGCTGAGCTACCGCGGCCGGGAGGTCGAGGCGCCGCTGTGGCCGCAGGCGGGACAGCCGGACGGATGCCTGACCGCGTTTTTCGGATACGGACGCACGCGCGCGGGCCGGACCGGCAACGACCACGGCTTCAATGCTTACAAAGTGCGTCCGTCCGATGCGCTGAACTTCGGTAGCGGAGCCAAGGTCAGCAAGACCGGGGCGACGTACAAGGTGGCGTCGCTGCAGGGCTACCAGGCGCTGGAAGGGCGCAACATCGTGCGCGCGGCGCCCCTGGAGACCTACCAGGAGATGCCGAATTTCGCTCACGAAAACAACATCGCGCCGCCGCGCCAGGACACGCTCTATCCGGATTACCAGTACAAGGAGTACGCCTGGGGGATGGAGATCGACCTCAACTCGTGCGTGGGATGCAACGCCTGCATCGTCGCGTGCCAGGCGGAGAACAACATTCCAGTGGTGGGGAAAGAGCAGACGCTCCGCGGGCGCAAGATGCACTGGCTGCGGGTGGACGGCTACTACGAGGGCGACCCAGCGAACCCGCGCATGTACTTCGAGCCGCTGCCGTGCATGCAGTGCGAGGATGCGCCGTGCGAGGTGGTGTGCCCGGTGGGCGCGACGGTGCACAGCAGCGAGGGGCTGAACGACATGGTCTACAACCGCTGCGTGGGCACGCGCTACTGCCAGAACAACTGCCCGTGGAAGGTGCGCCGGTTCAACTTCCTGCTGTTCAACGATTGGAACACGCCCCAGACCAAGATGGTGCGCAACCCGGAGGTCACGGTGCGCAGCCGCGGGGTGATGGAGAAGTGCACCTACTGTGTGCAGCGGATCACCAACGGGCGGATCGCGGCGGAAGAAGCCGGCCGGCGTGTGCGCGACGGCGAGATCCAGACGGCGTGCCAGCAGGTGTGCCCGGCAAACGCAATCATCTTCGGCGACATCAATGACCGGAACAGCTCGGTGCGCCGGTTGAAGCGGCACCCGCGCAATTACGGGGTGCTGGAAGAGCTGAATACGCGGCCGCGGACGACGTACATGGCGGCGGTGCTGAACCCGAATCCCGAAATTCCTGCCACCAACAGGCAGCAGCAACCGGAGCAGAATTTCTGATGGCGCATAAAGATCCAGGCGAGGCGATGGCGGTCGGGCAAGAGCAGCCGCCGGTATTGCAGCCGGGACACACCTTCGCCACGATCACCGACAAAATCAGCGCCATCGTGCTGACCAAGCAGACGCCGCTGGGCTGGTTCGTGGGCGTGGGAATCGCCGGAATGCTTTCGGCGGTGCTGCTGTACGCGATCGGGTTCCTGATGTACCAGGGCGTTGGGATCTGGGGCATCAACCACCCGGTGGCGTGGGGCTTCGCCATCGTGAATTTCGTGTGGTGGATCGGAATCGGCCACGCGGGCACGCTGATCTCGGCGATTTTGCTGCTGCTGCGGCAGTCGTGGCGCAATTCGATCAACCGCTTCGCGGAGGCGATGACGATTTTTGCGGTCATGCAGGCGGGCCTGTTCCCGCTGCTCCACCTGGGGCGTCCGTGGCTGTTCTACTGGCTGTTCCCGTATCCCAACACCATGACGGTGTGGCCGCAGTTCCGCAGCCCGCTGGTCTGGGACGTGTTCGCGGTTTCCACCTATTTCACGATTTCGCTGGTGTTCTGGTACATCGGGCTGGTGCCGGACATGGCGACGCTGCGCGACCGGGCGCAGAACCGCGCGGCGCGCATGATCTACGCCGTGCTGGCGCTGGGATGGCGAGGCTCGGCGCGCCACTGGCACCGCTATGAAACCGCGTACCTGCTGCTGGCCGGCCTGGCCACGCCGCTGGTGCTCTCGGTGCACACGGTGGTGAGCTTCGACTTCACCATCGCCATCGTGCCGGGATGGCACAGCACGATCTTCCCGCCGTACTTCGTGGCCGGCGCGATCTATTCCGGATTCGCCATGGTGCTGATCCTGGCGATTCCCATCCGCCACATCTACAACCTGGAAGACATGATCACCGACCGGCACCTGGACAACTGCGCCAAGATCATGCTGGCGACCGGGCTCATCGTCGCCTACGGCTACATCATGGAGACCTTCATGGCGTGGTACGGCGGCAACCTCTACGACAAGCACCTGATCTGGAACCGCATGCACGGGCCGTACCGGGCGCTGTACTGGGCGCTGATTGCGATCAACGTCGGGTTCGTCAACGTGCTGTGGACGAAGAAGGTGAGGTTCACGCCCAAGCTGCTGTGGTTCGTCTCGCTGGTCGTCCTGGTGGCGATGTGGCTGGAGCGCTTCGTGATCGTGGTGGTCAGCCTGTCGCAGGATTTCCTGCCATCGTCGTGGGGGATTTACATTCCGACGCGCTGGGACTGGATGACGTTCATCGGAACCATCGGGTTCTTCACGCTGTGCTTCATGCTGTTCATCCGCGTGATGCCGATGATTTCCATCGCCGAGATGAAAAGCCTGCTGCCCTCCTCGGAAGCGAAGGCGCCGCTGGAGTCGCAGTCATGAAGCCGCAGATTTATGGACTGGTAGCGGAATTCGACACGCCGGCGGAAATCGTGGCGGCGGCGCGGCGCGCGCATGAGGAAGGCTACCGCAAGATGGACGCCTACAGCCCGTTTCCGGTGGAGGGATTGAGCGAGGCGATCGGCTTTCACAAGGACGGCGTGGCGCTGATCTGCCTGGTGGGCGGCGTGCTGGGGCTGGCGACGGCATACGTGATGCAGTACTGGATCAACGTGATCGCGTATCCCACCAACGTCGGCGGGCGGCCGTTCCACTCCTGGCCGGCCTTCATCGTGGTGTGCTTCGAGATGACGGTATTGTTCGGCGGACTGGCGGCGGCGTTCGGGATGTTGGCGATCAACGGGCTGCCCATGCCGTATCACCCGCTGTTCAACGTGCCCAGCTTCAGCTTCGCCTCGCGCGACAAGTTTTTCCTGTGCATCGAGGCGATGGATCCGAAATTCGATCGGGAGACGACCTATAAGTTCCTGTCGAGCCTGGGACCGCGAATGATCACGGAGGTGCCGCATTAGGGGCGAGTTGAAATGGCGGCGCCTTGACAATAGTCGAATTGTCGAATTGCCGAATTTGCGAATTGCCTGCGTGCTGCTGGTCATGATGGCAACGGCGATGCTGACCGCCTGCCGCAACGACATGCACGTGCAGCCCAAGATCCTGCCGCTGCGGCAGAGCGATTTTTTCGCGGACGGGCGCGGGTCGCGAACGCCGCCGGAGGGCACGGTGGCGCGCGGGCAGTTGCGCGAAGACACTTACCTGCACACCGGGATGATCAACGGGAAACCGGGCGACACGATGCCGTTCCCGGCCACGCGGGCGGTGCTGGAGCGCGGGCGCGAGCGCTTCGATATCTTCTGCACGCCGTGCCATTCGCGGCTGGGAGACGGGAACGGGATGATCGTGCAGCGCGGGTTCCGCAGGCCGCCGTCGTTTCACGAGCCGCGGTTGCGGCAGGCGGTGCTGGGACATTTCTTTGACGTCATGAGCAACGGCTTCGGCGTCATGCCGGATTACGCGGCGCAGGTGAACACGCGCGACCGCTGGGCGATCGCGGCGTATATACGGGTGCTGCAGTTCAGCCAGAACGCGCCGGCAAGCGCGGTACCGGCGGGACAGCAGATGCCGTCACAGCAGGTGCAGGTTCCGAGCGCGGCGCCGAGCGGAGCGACGTTGCCTCCAGGCGCAGCGCCAGGCGTGCCGGAGAGGAAGGAATGAGCAGCGACGTGCGCCTCGAGAACCGGGACTTCACCGCACCGCCGACCTTCGCTAGGCTGCAACAGCGCGCGCTGTTGGTGGGTGCGGTGTTGGCGCTGGCAGCGCTCGCCGGGCTGGTGGCGCAGCCGCGGCAGGCGATGCATTCCTACCTGCTGGCGTTCATGCTCTGCCTGGGGCCGACGCTAGGCGCGATGGCGCTGTTGATGGTGTGTCACCTGACCGGCGGAGACTGGGGCGTGGGAATCCGGCGCATCTTGGAAGCCGCCATGGGCACGCTGCCCATGCTGGCGGCGGCGTTCATTCCCATCGTCCTCGGCGCGTACCTGCACCTGAATTATCCGTGGGCGAATCCCGAGGAGTTGAAGCGCAGCGAGCACCTGATGCACCAGGCGTCGCAGTACCTGAATCCGAACCTGTTCCTGGCGCGCGGGGTCCTGTACTTCATCGCGTGGGGCGTCATGGCGTATTTCCTGCTGACGTGGTCGGCGGCCCAGGACCGCCCGCCGGAACGCCCGCCGGACAAGCGTTTTCAGGCGCTGAGCGCGGTGGGCATCATTATTTACGGGTGGACGCTGACCTTCGCGGTGATCGACTGGGTGATGTCGCTGACGCCGGAGTTTACCTCGACGATTTACGGGCTGATCTTCATGGTGGGCCAGGGGCTGATTGCGCTGTGCCTGGCGACGATCGTCGGACACAGGCTGCGGTCGTGTGGGCCCATGTCGGAGGTGCTGACGACGCGGAGCTTCCACGACTACGGCAAGCTGATTCTCACCTTCGTGATGCTGTGGGCGTACTTCAGCTTTTCGCAGTGGCTGATCGTTTGGTCGGGCAACCTGCCGGAGGAGATCCACTGGTTCCAGGACCGCATTAAGGGCGACTGGGGCGCGATGGGGCTGGCGCTGATCGTGGGGCACTTCGCGATTCCGTTCGCGCTGTTGCTGTCGCGCGGCCTGAAACAAAATTCGCGCAAGCTGATGTGGATTGCGGTGTGGCTGATCCTGATGCGGTACCTGGACCTGTACTGGAACATCAAACCCAGTTTCGACACGGCGAAACTGCACTATAGCTGGCTGGACGCGGTGCTGCCGCTGGCGATGTCGGCGCTGTGGCTGGGATATTTTCTGTGGAACCTGAGACGGCGGCCGCTGGTCGCGTTGCATGATCCGCACTTGGCGGCGTTGTTGGCGAAGCAGCATGAGTGAAGCGAAAGACGAGTCGAGGCGGCCGGAAACGGAACCCGAGATTCCGCAGGGGACGGCGCGCCATCCGGAAACCATGTACGACCGCAGCGACTTGGCGGCGCGCGGCATCGTGTGGTTTCTGATCTCGCTGGCTGTCACCATTGTGGCGATTCACCTGATCTCCTGGGGGCTGCTGCGGTACTTCGCGCGCAATCAGTTGACGCCGGCGCCACGGAATGCGGTGGTCGTGCCGCCATCGTGGAGTTCCACCAGCAACCCGGTGCTGCGCTTTCCGGCGCCGCAGTTGCAGCCTGATCCGGTGACGGACTTGAACAAGTTCCGCACCATGCAGGAGGAACAACTGAACAGCTACGGCTGGGTGGATCAGAAAAACGGCGTGGCGCACATCCCGATCGAGCGGGCGATGGAGATCGTGTTGCAACGAGGATTGCCGGTGCGTCCGCAGCCGATGCTGCCGCCGCGGGCAAGCTTCGGCAGCGGTGACGGCACCACGGCGGGAGAGGGTGGAGGAACCGAGCCCAAGGGAAACCAGTAGTGAGTAGTTAGGGAGGGTCTGATCAACTCCGGTTTTTGAAGGGGACGGTCTTCAGGCCGTCCGAAAATGCCGCAGAAATAGCACGGCTTTAGCCGCTCAGGGACTGACGACGTGCTTGATCAGAGTTTCCTTAGGAGTTGGCGTGGGATTTATTTGTCGGTCATCGTTTTCGGTCATCGATCAATTGCGAACCCGGCTACCGAACACCGATAACCGACAACCGCCAAGGAGTTGGAGCAATCGTGATTTGTGCAGTCGGAATAAATCGTAGGGAACTGCTTGCAGTCTGCGTGCTGATGATGAGCGCGCTGGCGGCGGGGCAGGGGATGGGGCCGCCCGTGGTGACGCCGGCGCCGCCGCCGCCGCAAATCCTCAACAACATCGCCATCGAACAGAAGCTGAACGCACCGGTACCGCTTGATCTCGCGTTCAAGGATGAAGACGGCAGGACGGTCAAGCTGGGCGACTACTTCGGCAGGAGGCCGGTGGTGCTGGCGCTGGTGTACTACGACTGCCCCATGCTGTGCACCGAAGTGCTGAGCGGGATGGTGAGCGCGTTCTCCGTGCTGAAGTTCGACATCGGCAAAGAGTATGACGTAGTGGCGGTCAGCTTCGACCCGAGAGAGAAGCCGGAGCTGGCAAGAGCAAAGAAGGTCACCTACCTGCGGCGCTACGGACGTCCCGGCGCCGAGCAGGGCTGGCATTTTCTGACCGGGGAGCCGGCCTCGATTAATGCGCTGACCAAGGCGGTCGGCTTCCACTATCAGTGGGACGCGCAGACGCAGCAGTTCGCACACGCGACCGCCATCATGGTCCTGACGCCGCAGGGCAAAATCGCGCAGTACTACTACGGAGTTGAATATTCGCCGAAGGACCTGCGGTTGGGGATGGTGGAGGCTTCGCAGGGACACATCGGGACCATGGTGGACCAGGTGCTGCTGTACTGCTACCACTACGACCCGCGCACTGGGCGGTACGGCGCGATCATCTCGCGGGTGCTGAAGGTCGTGGGCGTGATCACCATGGTGGTGCTGGGCGGATTTCTGATCGCGATGTTCAGGCTGGAACCAAGGCACAACGTGAAGAGCGGCGGAAGCCGCCGGGCGGGAGGGAGCTAGCCGATGTGGCAGACGCTACCCCTGTGGCCGGCACGGGCCTCGACGCTGGCGGGTCGCACCGACGCGCTCATGATTTTCATGCTGGCGGTAACCGGCTTCTTCACGCTGATGATCTTCATCCTGATTTTCATCTTCGCGCTGAAGTTCCGGCGGACCAGGAACCCAGTTGCCACGCACATTGAAGGGTCGAACGCGTTGGAGGCGGCCTGGACCCTGATCCCGTTCGGCATCTTCATGGTCATGTTCCTCTGGAGCGCGGGGATTTACATGACCTGGGCGCAGCCGTCGCCGGACGCGGAGGAAGTCTTCGTGGTCGGCAAGCAGTGGATGTGGAAGTTCGAGCACCCGCAGGGACAGCGCGAGATCGACCAGCTTCACGTGCCTCTGGGACGCGCCATCCGGCTGACGATGATTTCCCAGGATGTGATCCACAGCCTGTTTCTGCCCGAGTTCCGGGTGAAGCAGGATGTGCTGCCGGGACGCTACACGACGACGTGGTTCCAGACCACCAAGCCGGGGAGCTATCACCTGTTTTGCACGCAATACTGCGGCACCATGCACTCCGGCATGATCGGCGAGGTCGTGGTGATGGAGCCGGCGGCGTACCAGGCGTGGCTGTCGGGCGGGAACGCGGAAGGATCGCTGGCCTCCACCGGGCAGAAGCTGTTCCAGCAACTCGGCTGCACCACTTGCCACCGCTTCGACACGCCGGGGCGCGGGCCGAACCTGGTGGGGCTGTACGGCAAGCCGGTACTGCTGGATGACGGGCGCACGGTCACCGCCAACGACAACTACCTCCGCGAATCCATCCTCACCCCGGGAGCGAAGGTGGTGGCGGGTTTCAAGCCGATCATGCCGACATTCCAGGGGATCGTGAGCGAGGAGCAATTGCTGTCGCTGGCCGCCTACATCAAGTCGTTGTCACAACCGGAGCTGCGCGAGCCGGGCAGTACCCGCCCGGCTGCACCGCCGCATCCTGCATTGGCCCCTGCGAGGAGCCGCTGAGGCGATTTTTATCTATGGCCACTATTGCCGCACCGGCAGTCGAACGCGAGAACTACCTGAACACCGATTTCCGGGTCGGGAGCTGGCTGCTGACCACCGATCACAAGCGCATCGGTATTCTCTACCTGCTTTCCATCACCGCGATGTTTTTCGTGGGTGGCTTCGCAGCGACCATGATTCGGCTGGAACTGCTGACCCCGGCCGGCGACCTGATGTCGTCGGACACCTACAACAAGATGTTTACCATTCACGGGATCATCATGGTGTTCTTCTTCCTGATCCCGTCGATTCCCGCCACCCTCGGAAATTTCCTGGTGCCCATGATGATCGGGGCCAAGGACCTGGCGTTCCCCAAGATCAACCTGGCGAGCTGGTACATGTACATCACCGGCGCCGGGCTGATGATGTACGTGGTCCTGACCGGCGGCGTAGATACCGGCTGGACGTTTTACGTGCCCTTCAGCAGCACCTATTCCAACACCCACGTGATCACGGCGGTGGTGGCGATCTTCATTGCCGGTTTTTCCTCCATCTTCACCGGCTTCAATTTCATCGTCACCATCCACCGTATGCGCGCCCCGGGCATGACCTGGAGCCGGCTGCCGCTGTTCATCTGGAGCCACTACGCGACCTCGGTGATCATGGTGCTGGGCACGCCGGTGGTGGCCATTGCGCTGACCCTGGTGGCGCTGGAACGCGCCTTCCACATGGGCATATTCGACCCGCGGCTGGGCGGGGACCCCTTGTTGTTCCAACACCTGTTCTGGTTCTACTCGCACCCCGCGGTGTACATCATGATCCTGCCTTCGATGGCGGTGATCTCGGAAGTGGTCTCGACGTTTTCGCGCAAGCGCGTATTCGGATACGCCGCGGTGGCGCTGGCCTCGATCGCGATTGCCGTCCTGGGGTTCCTGGTGTGGGCGCACCACATGTTCGTGGCGGGCATATCGGCGTACGCGGCGCTGGTGTTCTCGCTGCTCAGCTATTTCGTGGCCGTGCCGTCGGCGATCAAGGTGTTCAACTGGATGGCGACCATGTACAAAGGGTCGGTGTCACTGGCCACGCCTATGCTCTACGCCATGGGCTTCATCGGGCTGTTCACCATGGGCGGGATGACCGGACTGTACCTGGCGGCGCTGGGCATTGACGTCCACGTGCACGACACCTACTTCGTGATCGCCCATTTCCACTACATCATGGTGGGCGGGGCGGTGATGGGTTACCTGGCCGGAATCCATTTCTGGTGGCCGAAGATCAGCGGCCGCATGTACCCGGAGGCGTGGGGCAAGATCGCGGCGGCGACCATTTTCATCGGCTTCAACCTGACCTTCTTCCCGCAGTTCGTGCTCGGCTACCTGGGGATGCCGCGGCGCTACCACGCGTATCCGCCGGAGTTCCAGGTGTTGAACGTGATGTCGACAGCGGGCGCCTCCATTCTGGCGGTGGGATATGTGCTGCCGTTGATTTACCTGCTGTGGTCGCTGCGCTACGGTGAAGTCGCACCCGACAACCCGTGGGCCGCTACCGGGCTGGAGTGGCGCACGCCGTCGCCGCCGCCGACGGAAAATTTCCCTGAAACCCCGGTGGTGACCTGGGAAGCCTACGACTATGCCACGGTGGCGGAGGTCCCGATTGCACGATAGCTCGGCAGTCGCGACGCACGGCCTGCGGCACCACTTCGCCGACATGGAACAGCAGCGCGCCAGCTCCACGCTGGGCATGTGGGTGTTCCTGGTTACCGAGATCATGTTCTTCGGCGGGCTGTTCGCGGCGTACCTGGTGTACCGCACCGCGCACTACGACGCCTGGGTGATCGGCAGCGAGCACATGAACTTCTGGCTCGGGACGATCAACACCGTAATCCTGCTGTGCAGCAGCCTGCTGGTGGCGTTGTCGGTGCACGCGGTGCAGGTGGGGCAGAACCGGATGTGCGCCACCTACCTGTGGATCGCCTCGGCCATGGGCGTCGCGTTCCTGGTGCTGAAGGGAATCGAGTACCACGCTCACTTCGTGGAAGGCGCTGTGCCGGGTGCGCTGTGGAAGCTGGCGGTGCCGGATCCGCGGGCGGTGCAGATGTTCTTTTACATCTATTTCGTCATGACCGGGCTGCACGCGCTGCACGTGACGATCGGCGTTGGATTGCTGGCGGTGATCGGCTGGCGGGCCGCCCGAGGACGGTACTCGCCCGTGTATTACAGCCCGGTGCACGTCAGTGGGCTGTATTGGCATTTCGTGGACGTAGTGTGGATCTTCCTTTATCCGCTGCTCTACCTGATCGCGCACAAGAAGGCATAGAAGGACATGGCTGAGCACGTAGTATCGCGCAAGACGTACATCGTGGTCTGGGTCGCGCTGATGGCGCTGATGGTGCTGACCGCCGGGTTGTCGCGCATTGACCTGGGCGAGTGGAGCACCGTGGTGGCGATGGTAATCGCCGTCATCAAAGCGCTGCTGGTGATCCTGTTTTTCATGCACGTGCGCTACGAAGACCAGAAGATTACCTGGGTGGTGGTCATTGCCGGCTTCTTCTGGCTGGGGATCCTGCTGGCGCTGAGCATGACCGACTACCTGAGCCGCGGATATCTGGGTGTGGCCGGGCATTGAGCGCGCGTCCCGCTGTTCCATTTTTCAGCTATCATGAACTGTTTCCCGAGGTGAATGCATGGCTTTCTGTACGGCTTGCGGCGCGACCCTGGACAATAGCGCGCGAGTGTGCGCGAAATGTGGCGCCGGCGTCGCTGCGTCGGCGGTGGCGTCAGCCCCGGCTCAGGCGGCGCCCATGGTGCGCCAAAACACCGGCCGTAATGCGCTGAGCATCGTCCTCATTGTCCTGGCGGTGATAGTTGCGCTGGGTGCAGTGGCCACCGTCGGGACGGTATTCGCCCTTAAGAAAATGGCGCGCCGGGTGCGGGTTGAGGCGGGGTCGAATTCGGCGGTGGTCACGACTCCGTTCGGCACGATCACGGCCGATGAGCCCACGGCCGTCGCCAAGCAGCTCGGCGTGGAGGTGTATCCGGGAGCGCGCGGCATCAAGGGCAGCGCCGCGGTCGGCTTCGGCGGCATGCAGGTGGCGGCGGCGAAATTTGAGAGCGACGCCACCCCGGAGAAGATTATCGAGTTTTATCGGCGGAAGTATCCGCAGGCGGCGCTCCGGGTGGTGGGCGCCGATAACAGCATGGTGTTCAGCAGCGACCAAGGCATGGTCACCATCAAGGTGCGCGCGCGCGGCGACGGCAGCTTGATCGAGATTGCCCGTGTGGGCGGAGTTGCTCAGGGCACGGATGAGACCCCAAAGTCCAACTGAGAGGATTGCGAGCAAAAACGGGCGGAGACTGCTTGCGTTGGGTGGTAGTTCAGGACCAATATGGACTGCGCGCAGTCCGGAAAATTTGTGTTGCATCCGACCCATAACGGGCTGTTGCAGCGCATACTGTAGAAACTCACGGCAGCACTCGGAGGTCGCTGATGAACGCCGCAGCATCGAGCGACATGCCCCAACCCTCCGCCCAACAGATGCGGGAGCTGACGCTGCGCGGCTGCGAAATCGCGCGCCGGGCGGCGGCCGCCGCAGCCCTGGGCATCGCCACCGGCGCCGCTGAACCGCTCGATGCCGTCCGCGGTTACGAGGAAGATCTAGACGCGCTGGATCGTCAGGTCAATGAAGGTGTCACCACCGCCATTGCCGGCGTAAGCGAAGGCGAGGCCCGCGAACTTCTCTCATGCCTGAAGTTCATCCTGGAACTGGAGCGCATCGGCGATCTGCTGTTGAACGTTGCCAACCGCGCCGCTGCCGTCGCCGCGCGCATTGAGCCACTGGACGCATCCGACCTGAAGCACATGGCCGTGCTGCTGCAACAGATGCTCTCGGACGCCCTCATCGCATTTCGTGATCGCGACCTGCAACGTGCCCTTGCCGTCCTGCGTGCCGACGCCGAGATGGACCGCCTGCGCAACCTCATGTTCGTGCGCCACATTGATAATCCCGAACAACACGTGTGCCTGGAGAGCTTCCACCTGGTTTTCATGACCCAGACCCTGGAGCGCGCCGGGGACCACGCCAAGAACATGGGGGAGGAAGTCTGCCATCTGCTGACTGGCCGCAGCGTGCGCCACCTGCTGCGCGCTGCCGACAAGCCCTTCGAGGAGATGTTCGTAGACTTCATGCGCCGCCAGAGCGCAAAACGCTGACGGGGCGCGGGTTTTGGCCTTACCGCCGGTCCCGAAACTCACTGGAAAAAACCTGCTTATCTCGGGCAGCAATGGGTTCTTCTCGTGCCCGCTATGGAGTATAATTCGTGCATATCTTTGGGGTGAATTGTTCCTCGAATTGCGGCAATTTTTCTAGAAGACGAGGGTTTCTCCCATGAAAAGGACATTGACCGGCATCGGTATTTGCCTGGCTGTGCTATGCCTGGCCGCGCTTCCCGTGGCGGCGCAGAATGCGAATGCTTCCACACGTCCGCGCGTCGTTGTCTTTGGTGTGAACGGCATGGAGTGGGACATCATTCGTCCGCTCCTGGTAGAAGGGAAGCTGCCCAACCTGGCGCACCTGATCAAGAACGGCACCTACGGAAAACTGCGCACCGTCGAGGCGCCTAACTGCCCCAAGGTTTACAGCACCATCTTTACGAGCACGCCGCCGGCCGAGCATGGCGTCACCGGCTTCCTGGTGAACGGCATCACCGCCAACACCCACATGCTGAAAGAGGAGCCCATCTGGTCCTTCCTCTCCAAGGCGGGGGTGACGGTCGGCATGGCCAACGTCCCGGCGACTTTCCCGGTAATGCCGGTCAACGGCTATATGGTTAGCGGCATGCTTACCCGCGGCAAGGACTGCGAAGACGGCGTCCTGTGCGCTCCCAAGCTGACGGAGGTCGAAGGCGGCAAGGCGGTCTATCCCGACAGCCTGAAGCAGGAGTTGCTCACCAACGTCGGCGATTACTACATCGATTGCTCCCGCATGCCCTCCGCCGAGGAACTCAAGGGCAAGGAAGCACAGGTAGTCAACGCCTGGCTGGCCAAGGTGGACCTGATTCGCGCGCAGCAGACCAAGCTGTTCGATTATCTGCTGACTCACCATCCCAAGGACTTCACCTTCCTGGGCCAGTCCTGCGAGGACCGCGTCGGACACTGGCTCTATCCCATCCAGCCCTTCAACGCTGGCTACAACCCGAAGATCAATGATGTGCGCCTCAATGCATTCCCCAACCAGTACATCGCCATGGACAAGGTCTTGGGGACGATCCTGAAGCACACCGACGAGAACACCTACGTGTTCATGATCTCCGACCATGGCATCAAGCCGCTGCGCGAGTTCGAACAAACCGACCCGCACGCGCACATGGATCACGAGAAGACGACGCCGGTGATCGCCAAGCATGACTTCGCCGACGGCGACGACGTTCCCGGCTCCATCATCGCCATGGGACCGAACATCAAGAAGGACAACCGGCTGATGGGCTTGGAGGCGAGCGTGTTCGACATCGCTCCCACCTTGCTGTACATCTACGGCATCAAGCCTGGGCCGGAGATGCAGGGTCATGTGCTGACGGAGATCTTTACCGGCGGCGTGGCCCCGGTGAAAACCGCTTCGGCGGCACCGGCGTCGGCGGAACACTCGCACTGAGCGTCTTGGTTGCACGAGCCCGGTCCCGCCAAGGCCGGGCTTTTTATTTATGGGGTTCTCTTCGGCCCCAGGCGCGCGGCATTGGCGGCCGCTTTGCGGGCCT
This sequence comes from Terriglobia bacterium, assembly GCA_020073185.1. Classification (NCBI taxonomy): domain Bacteria; kingdom Pseudomonadati; phylum Acidobacteriota; class Terriglobia; species Terriglobia bacterium. Next base: position 26,267 of record JAIQFT010000019.1, on the reverse strand, counting down.
CGGCCTCATTGCCGGTGGCACGGTAGGCTTGTTCGAGCAGGGTGTACGCCGCGGCATTCTTCGGCTGCAGGCGCGTTACCTGCTCAAGCTGGCGGACGGCGGCGGAATATTCTTTGTCCTCCAGCAGAATGCGTCCTAACTCCAGCCTGACTCCGCTGTTTTCCGGCTGCATCAGGACCGCGGCCTCCAACTCGTCCGCTGCTTTCTTCCGTTGACCGCTTCGACCATATACCTCACCCAACAGCCATCGGGCCTCGAATTGTGTCGGCGCCAACCTGAGGCTTTGCTCCAGCGCCTCCGCCGCGCCTGCTTGGTCTCCGGCTTTCGCGCGCGCCACGCTCAGGTAGTAGAGAGCGTTGGAGTCGCTGGGGCGCAGGCTGACTGCGGCCGCGAGATGTTCGGCAGCTTGCGGGTAGTCCGCCGCCTTGATTTCCACTTGCCCAAGCTCTGATAGCGCCGGCGCCGACGACGCATCCAGCGCAACCGCCTTCTGCAAATCGGCGCGTGCTTCCTCTGTCCTGCCATCCTCGATAGCAAGATCGGCCTTGTGAATCAAATTTTGGATTTCGATCTTGTCCTTGGGATCGGGCAGCAGCGACGGCTCGGGAACCGTTGTCGAGCCGCGGGTCTCGGGAAAATATCCCAGCGCCTTCAACTCGGCGATCTTCTCTGGGCCCACCGCTCCCTCCGAGGTCGGGTTCAACGGCGGCAGCGTTGCCACCATCGCGCGCAGTTCCCGGACTTTCGCGTCCCACGGCGCGTACAGGCTGTGGAGTTCGCCGGGATCGGCGTGTAGGTCGTACAGCTCCGGCTGCGGCCCTTCGATGTACTTGAAGCCGGTGGCGCGCGCCGCCCGTAGCGGCGCCCACCCGAAGTGCAGTGGATACTCCGTTTCCGCCAGCGCTGGCCGATCGGCAGTTTCGCTGCCCTGGAGGTCTGGCTTCAACGACGTTCCATCGAACTTCGACGGCGCCTTGATGCCCAGCACGTCCAGCACCGTGGGCAGCAGGTCGGTGGTGCGCACCTGCGCAGCGATGGTCCGGCCTGCACGCGCGCTACCCGGCAATTTGATCAGCAGCGGCACATGCGTGGTCGAGTCATAAAGAAAGATGCCGTGGGTGTCCTCGCGATGCTCGCCCAAACCCTCGCCGTGGTCGCCCACGATGATTACCAGCGCGTTGTCGTACCGGCCTTGTTGCCGCAGGAAGCGAAGGAAATGCCCCAGGGCAGCGTCGGCATAGGCAATCTCGCCATCGTAGAGATGGTCCTTGTATTTTTCGCTGTAAGGCGCCGGCGGCTCGTAGGGATCGTGCGCGTCGTAGAAATGCACCCACACAAACTGCGGGGCGGCGCGATGGGCTCGCAGCCAGTCTTCCGCGCGCTGCGCCACCTCCATCCCGCGGCGCTCCACCCGCCCCCAACGCGACTTGCCGGGAGCTTTCTCGGGGAAGTTGTCGTAGAAGTCGAAGCCGCGGTCGAAGCCCGGCGCCAGCGCTTTGCTATCGAGAATCACCGCTCCGATGAACGCCGCCGTGTGATAGCCATTTCCCTTCAGCAGTTCCGCCCAGGTCGGATATTTCGCCGCCAGGGGCGAGCCGAAATCCCGCACTCCATGCGTGGAGGGATAATCGCCGGTCAGAATGCTGGCGTGAGAGCTGTTGGTAATCGGGCTGACGGTGAACGCCTCGGTGAAGCGCGCGCCGTCCGCCGCCACGGCATCAAGGTTGGGCGTCTGCACCCGCTTGTAGCCATAGCAGCCGACATGGTCCGCGCGCAGCGTATCCATGGTGATCAGATAAACGTCGGGGCGCGGCCGCGGCTCGGCTGTGGTGCCAGGTTTGGCTTGCGCTTGCAGCAGCGTCGCTGCGCTGAGAAACAAAGCGAGGTGGGAGAAACGGGCACGCATCAGTGGGTCAGGCTAGCACAAACCGCGTTATACTGCCGTTCCTGCAAACTCGAAAGACCTGACGCGTGCCCGACCTCACTTCTCCCGCTCTGAGCCTCTCCGCCGCCGTCACCTGGGGCGCAGGTGACTTCAGCGGTGGCATTGCCGCCAAGACCGCCAACGCTTTCAACGTTGTGGTGGTCGCGCACGCCACAGGCCTGGTGTTCATGCTGTCGCTGGCCCTGCTGTTCGGCGAACCGGTTCCGGGTTCAACCACCCTGCTTTGGGGAGCGGTCGCGGGCGTGATTGGCGGCATCGGCCTGGCGGCCTTTTACAAGGCTTTGGCCATCGGTACCATGGGCATCAACGCGCCTCTCTCAGCCGTGATCACCGCGCTGGTTCCACTGCTGTTCAGCTTCATCACCGAAGGTCTGCCGCATGCGGTTCAGATAATCGGGTTTACGCTGGCGATGCTGAGTATCTGGATGATCGCCTCGCCGCACGGCGCCTCCGGTAAATCCAAAGGCCTCGCCCTCGCCGTGCTCGCCGGCATCGGTTTCGGCGGCTTTCTTCTCTGCATCAAGCTGGCGGGATCGCAATCGGTGTTCTGGCCGCTGGTCTCCGCCCGCGCTGCCTCGACGCTTCTGATGCTGGCCATTTTTCTGCTGTCTAGCGGCGCTTGGAACATGGGCCACGCCGCGCTGTCCTGGATGCTGCTGGCGGGCGTCTTCGACTCCGGCGCCAATGCGCTGTTCGTCGCCGCCGCCCATCGCGGCCGCCTGGACGTGGCTGCCGTGCTCTCCTCTCTCTATCCCGCCAGCACGGTCGTACTGGCCCGCTTGGTGCTGAAGGAACATCTTTCGCGGTTGCAGTTCGCCGGCATGGTGCTCGCGCTTTTCGCGGTTGCCATGATCGCCGGAAGATGAGCCCGGCGCGCGCTCCATGCCGCCCGTGGCGCGCACGACCATATATAATAAAGCGCACTTGCAGTGTTTCCTGTCATGCGTCTCCGCAATTTCATTCGGGCGTCGATCCTCTGTTTGTGCTGTCTCGCCGCACAGGCCGGCTGGGCGGGGGTTTCCGATAAGCCGAACGTCCTGATCGTTACCATCGATACGCTGCGCGCCGACCACGTCGGCTGCTACGGCTACAAGCCAGCGCAGACGCCGAACATTGACAGCCTCGCCGCCGATGGCGTGCTTTTCAAGCAGGCATTCACGCCGGTCCCGATTACGCTTCCGTCGCACACGGTGATCTTCACTGGCACCTACCCGATGCTGAGTGGCATGCACGACTTCAGCGGCAACCGCGTCAGCCCGAACCAGCCGACGCTGGCTTCCATCCTGAAGGACAATGGATACACGACCGGGGCGGTGATCGCCTCCGCCGTGCTCGATTCGCGCTTTGGCCTGAATCGCGGCTTCGACTTCTACTACGACCACTTCGATTTCAACCGCCTGCTGGAAACCAATCTCGATGCCATGGAGCGCCCGGCCAACGTGGTTGTCGACCAAGCCCTGCGCTGGTTGGAGCAGCACTATCAGAAGCGGTTTCTGCTCTGGGTGCACCTTTACGATCCGCATCATCCGTATAATCCGCCGGCACCTTATCGCGAAACTTTCAAGGCTCAACCTTATGACGGCGAGATCGCCTTCGCCGACGCGCAGCTTGGGCGCATTCTCGCCTTTTTGCGGAAAAAAGGTGTGTATGGCCATACCCTGATTGTCTTCTTGGCCGATCACGGCGAGGGCCTGGGCGATCACGGTGAAGAGAACCATGGTTTTTTCATCTACAACTCCACCTTGCACGTGCCGCTCATCTTCAAGCTGCCCGCGGCGGGTGCGCGTCGCCAGGTAACGCAGGCGGTCAGCACGGTGGACGTGCTGCCGACCATCCTTGGCGAATTGCAGATCGCGGTCCCCAAGGCGGTGCAGGGACGCACGCTGGCGGCGGCCTTGCGCGGAAGAACCGCCGATGCGAGTCCGATCTACAGCGAGAGTTTCCTGCCGCGCCTGCATTTCAACTGGAGCGAATTGCGCGGCTTGCAGGACCAATCGTACAAGTTCATCGACGGGCCGAAGCCCGAACTGTACGATCTCTCCTCGGATCCCGGCGAACTCCACAATTTGTACGCCGCCAAACCCGCGGTGTCGCAGGAACTGCAGTTGCGCCTCGGCTCGGTGGTAACCAAGTACACGCAAGGCCAGGGCATGGCGGAGAAAACCCCGCTCGATCCCGCACTCGCCGAGCGGCTGCGAGCGCTCGGTTACACCGCGTTTGCCGGCGGCGGCGATCCGGCGGTGAGCAATCGCAATCTCCCCGACGCCAAGGATCGCCTCGATTTCTACCAGCAGTTCGCCGACGCGATGGACGACAGCCAGCATCACCGCTACACCGATGCGGTCGAGAAACTCAAGCCACTGCTGAAGACGGAGCCCGAATCCGTGCCGGTGCGCTATCTGCTGGGCTCGAACTATTACCGCATGAAACAATTTTCCGAAGCGGTGGAGGAGTTTCAGCGCGTCGTGAAGCTCAGCTCCGACTACGCGCTGGGGGTTTATTGGCTGGGTTTGTCGTATGCGGAAACGGGTCAGTATGAAAGCGCGATTGCGTCGTTCCAGCAGACGTTGAAGCTCGATGACACGAACTTCTCGGCCGCCTTCAACATGGGTGCGGCCGAGCTGCGCCTGGGGCACATGGATGAAGCCGTCGACGCATTCCGCAAGTCGGTCACGATTTATCCCGAATATGCGCAGGGATATCTCGCCCTCGGCGAAGTGCTGCTCTACCAGTCGAAGGTCGATGACGCGCTGCAGCAACTGCAGAATGCGGTGCGGCTCCAGCCCGAGAATCCGCGTGCGCACGCCTCGCTGGCGAAGGCGCTGGAGGCCAAGGGCCGTCACGCCGAAGCGGTGGAGGAGATGAAGCGGGGGGGAGCGCCCAACCCGTAAGCCAGCATGATGTCCATCGCCAAAGCGACTCGATGCGTATGGCTCGTACTTTTGCTGGCCTGCGCTGTCGCGGCAGCTCAAAATGCGGGACACGTTCCTGCGCGCAAGCCAGCGGCGCCAGCGCGAACTCGCCCCAACGTGCTGCTGGTCACGATTGATACCGTCCGCGCCGACCACATCGGATGCTACGGCGCAACCAGCGTCAAGACGCCGACGATCGACGCACTGGCCAAGGACGGAGTGCTTTTCGAGCGCGCCCTCTCGCAGGTGCCGCTGACCTGGCCTTCGCACGTTGCGATCCTCACCGGAACCTATCCTTTTCACAACGGCGTGCAGGACTTCAGCGGACAGCCGCTGGCGGCGGACTTCCGCTCCATCGCGCAGGCGTTCGCCGATCACGGCTACGCGACCGCGGCCGTGATCAGTTCGTTTGTGCTCAATCGAAGCTGGGGACTGGCGCGCGGCTTTGCCCACTACGACGATGCGTTTGCCGGGAACGCGTTTCTGGAGACCGGTGTCGGCCTGGTGGAGCGCAAAGCGGAGGAAAGTGTCAACCACAGCTTGGCCTGGCTCAACCATCGCCCTGCGAAGCCGTTTTTCTTCTGGCTGCACCTCTACGATCCACACAGCGGCTACGATCCGCCGGAACCGTTTCGCTCCGAGTATCACGATCACCTGTACGACGGCGAAATCGCCTATGCCGACGCGCAACTGGGGCGCGTCATCGCGTGGCTGAAGCAGAACCATTTGTACGACAACACCATCATCGTGGTGCTGAGCGACCACGGCGAATCACTGGGAGAGCATGGCGAGAGGGAACATGGGTTCTTTATCTACAACGCCACGTTGCATGTGCCGCTGGTGATCAAGCCGGCGGGAGGAGCGGAGCGCGGCCGGCGGCTGGACGATGTCGCCGAGATTACCGCCGTGGCGCCGACGCTGCTCAAGCTGGCGGGAATCAGTGATCGCATTTCGGCGCAATTCGACACCGCGCCACTGCTGCCAAAACCCAGGCTGGACGCGGCTTATAGCGAGACGTTCTATCCTTTCAGCTCCTTTGGCTGGAACCCGCTGCGCAGCGTCGAGACCAGCGACTTCCACTACATCGAAGCGCCTCGGCCTGAGCTCTACAACTTGCGCAGCGATCCGCGCGAACTGCACAACCTGTTCGCCGACCAACCCGCAACCGCGGCGGCGCTGAAGCAACGGTTGAGCGAGCGCGTGGCGCGAGCTCCGTCGCAGGCTCCCGGAACGCGCGCCGGCGCCGACGATGCGGTCACGGAAAAGCTGCGCGCGTTGGGCTACCTGGCTTATCGTTCGCCAGTGCCGGCGTCCGCGCTGGATAAGCCTTTGCCCGATCCCAAAGACAAAATTCAGGTCCTGGAGGCGATCTTGCAAGCCTCCGACGCGTTTCGCGCCGGCAAGCCCAAAGAGGGCGAAGCCTTGCTGCGGCAGGTGCTAGAGAAGGATCCCGACCTGTACGTTGTTCCGTTCATGATCGGCGAGGAGGCGCTAGACCGGAAGGAATGGGCGGAAGCAACCACGCAGCTTGAAAAAGCGCTGCAGCTCAACCCTGAATTCGACCAGGCGATGACCGCGGTGGCGCGCAGCCTGCACGAGCAGGGGCGAGACGAGGACGCAGAGAAGTGGGTGAAGAAGGCAATTGAGAAGAATTCACGCAACTTCCGTGCTTGGTACGAGCTGGGGTGGATCCAGGCCCGCGGCAAGCCGAAAGAAGCCTTGGTCGCGTTGCATAAAACGATTGAAATCCAGCCCAACTTTGCCTTGGCATATCGCGACATTGGCATGATCGAGTTCCAAGCGCGCGATTACGCCCAAGCGGCGCAACATCTGCAGCAAGCTGTCGACCTTGGGTTGTCTAAGCCCGTCCTGCTGAATTATTTGGGAATTGCTTACAGCCAGACGGGACAGCTCGAAAAAGCGGTGGCCAGTTATCGCGCGGCATTGCAGCAGATGCCCGACTTGGCGGAAGCGCACTTGAACTTGGGCTTTGCCTACGAGCGCCTGCAACAGGGCGCGCGCGCTGCCCAAGAATACGCCACCGCCTGCCGGCTCGATGTGAAATTATGCAACCCGCGCTAGCGCGAATCCACAGTTGGTGTATCCAGGGCTAAAGCCCATTTTGCGGGTGGAAAGCAATCCACCGGCCTGAAGGCCGGTGCTTCCACCGTATACGGATATAACAACGATGGAACGGCCGAAGCTACTTCCGCGACGATGGGGTTTCCAGTCTCTGCAGGACTTCCCGCGCTTTGGGCGCCAGCGGATCGGCGGGCGCCACCCGGAGAAACTCCCGCAACTGAGAAATGGCATCGTCGGAGCGCTGCTGCAGCAGGTACAGATTCACCAGTTCCAGATGGGGGCGGGTCATCTTGGGATTGAGTTCCAGTGCGCGCTTGAGTGCGCGTTCCGCGTCGGCATACTTGCCCTTGCGCTCCTCCACCGATCCTTGCACAAACAGGCCGAAGGCGGAGTCGGGCTGCTTGCGAAAACCTTCCTGGAGATAGTGCTCCGCGTCGGGCAACCTGCCGGTGAGAAGCAGCAGATTGGCCATGTTGAAGTAGACCTTGGGGTCCGCTGGGGCGAGCCGGACGGCTTGCTCTAACTCCTTTTGCGCATCGGCGAACTGGGATCTGCCAATGAGCAGGGCGCCCAAGTTGTTGTGGGCGTCCGCGAAATTTGAGGCCTCCTTGATGGCCTTGCGATAGTGATCCATGGCTTCGTCAGGTTTGTCCTGAGCTTCCGACTTAACGCCATGCTCGAATTCCTTAACCGCTTTCTTGGAATACATCCTGGTCAAATCGGGAGCGCTTACGATATAAGCGCCGCTGGTCGCAGGCGATTTGCCCGCGCGCTCCATGAGCATCACCTGCATCACGTAGACGGGTTGGATGTCAGGCCTGAGTTCGGCAGCTATATCCACCGACTGATACTGATCGTCGTTGATCATCACGTGATACATGTTGGCATAGATCGCATTGAACCCGAATCGTCCCTCGGCATCGGTATAGGTGGACTGAATCGTTGCGCCCCGCACCTGAAGATTGACGAGCACCGGCTCAGGGAAACTGCCGCGAACCACACGCGCGACCCCAACAATGGACCCCATGGATTGTGACCAGGCAAGCGGAACAATTGCGAACAGGAAGGCCAGAGCGGCAAATCGGATAAAGATTCGGCCTCGCATTGGGTGCCCCAAAGATTCCGATTTATAGCACAGTTCCGCTGGCCTGCCTCCAGGCCAGAAAAAAATGGCCTACCCCTTTCGAGGTAAGCCCCGCACAAGTCTTAATGCTAGAAACTCAGCTTCACCCCAAACTGCAGGTTGCGAGGATTCAAGGTCGCCCCTGCCTGGCCGAAGCTCTTCTGGTCGATACGGTTGTGTGGACCGTTGGCCCCAGCAGCCGTGCTGGCCAGCAGGAAGTTGGTGTGGTTAAACACGTTGAAGCCCTCGGCGCGCAGTTGCAGACCGACCCTCTCCGTCACCTTGAAGTTCTTGAAGAGAGACATGTCAGCATCCCACTGTCCCGGCCCAACGAACTGGTTCCGGCGGAGGTCTCCGCCGCAGCCTAGGCAGGGAGCGGAGAACATCGTCGAGGTTGCGCAATCGCCGCTCGTGCACACGAACGCGCCGCCCCAGCCGTTGGCCCACATGTCGTGAGTGGCGCTGCCGAAACCACTGGCGACGAAGTTAGGACGGGCGTTCCGATCGGTTGAGCCGATGGAACTGAGCGTAAAGTCGCCGCCATGGTTGAAACAGTTGCCGCTGTTGACATCAGCCGCGGTGCACGTCGCTCCGGCAGCATTGAGCAGAACGGCGCTGGCTTTGTTGAACGGCGACCAGTGCGCGCCGGTCTGGAACGACCAGATGCCGTTGTACTGCCAGCCGTTGAGGATGGCCCCCATGAAACCGTTGTGGTGGCCAAGCGGAATATCCCACACGTAATTGAACACCACGCGGTGGCGGATGTCGAAGATGGAGTTGCCGTAGTCCAACGACGGATTCATCCACTCGGTAGTGTAAGAGTCGCCGGCTGCTGCGGCATTCGCCGTGGTAGCACCGCTATGCCAACTGGAACCATCATCCAGGCTGTGACTCCAGGTGTAGTTCAGGTTGAACAACAGTCCGTGGCTGGTTTGCTTTTTCACCGCGACCTGGAGGGCGTTGTACTTGGAATAGTTCTCGTTCAACCAGGTGCGCAGTGTCCCGTAGTTCTGATTGATTACGTGTCCCGGGTAGCCACAAAGGGTTTGTCCGATATTATCTGTCACGCAGCTTCCGACCGGCAAGCGAGCACCCGGGATTCGGTTGGTGTTGTCGGCGCGGAACAGCTTGTGACCCTGGGTCCCAACATAATCCACCTCGAGCGAAAGCTTGGGCAGGATTTCATGCTGCACGCTGAGATAGTAGTTGTACACGTAGGGGTCTTTGATGTCCTTCGGCACGATACCGGTCAGGTTGGCGAAGTCCGGGTTCCCCGGATACCAGCCGCTGATATTGCCGGTGGCCTGTACGCCGACGCCCTGTCCGATGCCGGTCGGCCCTCCTAGGTAGGTTGGGGTCGCGCCGCTGGGCATGCATTGGCCGGCGGCCTGCGCGTTGAGCGAGCCGGTGCAGACCATGGGGCCATAAATGACGTTGGCATTCCCGCCGTCGAGGTTCACGTCGTCGGCCGCACCGAAGGAGTAGAACGGCGGGTTCCAACGCGAGTTGGACAGCGGGTTGTAGAGGGTCCCCTCGTAGGAGACGCCGAATCCGCCGCGCAACGCTGTCTTGCCGTTGCCGAAGACGTCCCAGGCAAAGCCAACGCGCGGACCGAAGTTGTTGTGGTCGCCGGAACCGAGAGAATTCGCGGCGGCGAATCCGCCCGAACCGCACTCTCCCGCCAGCACTCCGCGGTTGTTGAACGGCGCTACCGTGATGCACGGCGTATTGGCCGACTGAAGTCCTGCGGCAAATGCCGTGCCGTTCTTAAAGACGTCGCCGCCGGTAAGGGTTGTGCTCGTACCATAGATGAACTGCGTCTGCTGGTTGTTCAGCTCAACGTGGCGGGTGAACAGGTCCCAGCGCAGACCAAGATTCAGGGTCAAGGTCTTGCTGACCTTCCAGTCGTCCTGGAAGTAGGCGCCAACTTCCAGGTTGCGCCAGTGGCGGTAATTGTCGAACAACTGGGCGGAATTGGTGCCGGAAATGAAGCCCGGATCGGTACCTGCCGTCTCGAAGTAAGGAGCGTCGACCGCGAACATCACCGGGTCAGAGAACTCATACGAAGGACGAGCAATGTTGAACTCGCTGTTCTCGATGTTGCGCTTGATGTCGACTCCCACCTTCAAGTTGTGCTTGCCGTGGCTGATGGAAAGCATGTCGCCGTAGCTGTATTGATGTTCCTTGAAGACTTGGGGGTAGCCGCTGTAGGAGCCAAAGCCAGTGGTACCGTCGTCAAAGTAAATCGAGGGTACGCCGGGCAGTGCCGTGCCAATGCCGGTGTTGTTCTCGGTATAGCCGACACGGGCCTCGTTCACAATGTTGGAGCTGATAGTGTGATCCCAGACAGCCTGGCCGGTGGGAAAGATGTTGCGCGTCGGATTGGTAAAGCCGCGCGAACAGGCCGCAGTGCAAGGGCCGTAGGTGTCGCTTTCGCGCAGCCAGTTGTACTGGATGAAGAAGCGGTTGCGGTCGCTGGGCTGATAGTCGATTCTGCCCGAAGCTTCCTTGCCTTGGAACAGGTTGCCAATCGTCTGCACCTGTGTGCCAAAGACGGCGACGCTGTCGCACTCGTACGGGATTCCACCCGCCGGAATGGATGCCGCCAGCGCCGTGAGCCGGGCATCAACCCACGGGACCCCGGTTGCGTGCCCCGTCACGTCCGCTGGCGTAAGGGTGGTGCAATTGCTGCCGGCGATCGAAGGCACAAAGTTCTTATACAGCAGGTTTGACACGCTGCTCGCCAAGGCCCCTGTATTGGCTACGGCAGCGCGGAATTGCGGCGATTCGATGGTTGTGGTGATGGGCGGCGCGATGGTGTTGAAGTGGTCCTGCTGGTACGAGACGAAGACGAACAGCTTGTCCTTGATAATCGGCCCACCCAAGGTGCCGCCAAACTGGTTGAAGCGCAGCTTGGGCTTCGGCACTCCCTGCTGCTTCAGGAAGTACTCGTTGGCGTCGACCTTGTCGCTGCGCAGGAAGTCCCAGCCGCTGCCGTGCCAGGAGTTGGTACCGGACTTGGTCACCAGGTTGGTGATGGAGCCCGCGCTGCTGCCATACTGGGCGGAGTTGTTGAGCGTGAGCTGCTGGAATTCCTGCACCGTGTCCTGAATCGGAACGTTGACCACGCCGCCGCTTAAACCCTTATTCGAGACGCCGTTTACCAGAAACCCATTGAAGTCCTCGCGCAGGCCGTTGACCACTGTGCCGTGGCCGTTTTCCATGACCACGCCCTGCACGTTGACGGCGCCGGGGGCCATCTGGATCAGGTCGTAGACGTTGCGCCCGTTGAGTGGCAGGTTGGCCACCTGCGTCCCGGTCACAACCTGTCCTAGTTGGGAACTCTCGGTGTTGACCGCCGGTGGAGCGCCGGTAACCTCCACCACTTCGCTGACCGCGCCGACCTGGAGCTTGAAGTCGTTGTGCGCAATCGAACCGGCGTTCACCACAACGTTGGTATGCGATTCCGACTTGAAGCCCTGGGCTTCAACCGTCACCCGGTAGGCGCCGACCGGCACCTGGTTGGCCGTAAAGTGGCCCGACTGGTTGGAAGTGGCGGTGGCGGTGAAATCGGTCGCCTGATTCTTGATGGTAACTTTGGCGTTGGCGATGGCGGCGCCGGAAGGATCGGTGACGTCTCCGGACACCGTGCCGTTCTGGATTTGAGCTAGAGCGCTAAGGCTCAACATAGTGGTGAGCAGCAGAACCAATAGGCAGGCAAATGCGACCCTTCCTAGGCCAAACGGTAGTCTCATCGCAACCCCCTGAAAGTGAACAACATTGAGAACAATTGCTGATTATTCAGTGGTTCGTGCACCCCACTACCAAACGGCTTACAACCAGTAAATTACTGGGACCCTAAGTCGTGGGCCCTGGCTGGGTGGGAAGAACACTTCGCAGATTAGCAATTTGGTCACTAACCGGGAATACCCCACCCCTGAGTGACATTTAATAGGGCACGTTGTTGCCCAAACCCGTAATCAAGGCGGATCAACTAGTTGGGTCCGATGGGATGGGATGCTCCTACAGAAAACCATATTGCTAGTCCTGTCCCATACCAAAATGGGAATGGATGGCGGGAGGCATCAACACAGGTAAATTTACTTACAAGTAAATACATCAGCGGGCGCAATTCAGCCGCCGCCTTACTTGCGGACCGGGTGTTGGTGGGTCTTCGGCGCGGCAGGGACAGGGGAAGCAAACGGCCGCCGGGCAATCACGCCCCGGCCCTCCTGGATGGTCAATTCCTGATCGGCGGACTCGTTGCGGATGGTGTCCACCCACCCGGAAGGCCATCGGATCACGATCATATCGGCCCGCGTGGCGGGGCCGAGACCGAAGTGCAGGCGTGGATCGCTGGCGGACAGATAACTGCTACCAGCGCGGATTTCGTCGGATTGCGCCAGGTCGCCGGCGCGGACCTCGACGCGCGCTCCGAAGCCGTCGCGATTAGATCGGGTGCCGACAGCCTTAATGCGAATCGCATGGCCGTGGGCCGACCCGACGTTGCGCAGTAAGACGGCTGGGCCGGCCAAGTCGGTGATAAGCGCGCCGAGGCGGCCGGTATTTTCGAAATCGGCAACGGCCAGACCGCGGCCGACCCGCGGAACCGCCAGCGCGGATCCTGCCCGGAGTCCGTCCTCCTCCAATCTGCCCCCACCGAGGTTACGAAAAAGTAACGGGTGTTCGCGGTAGGTAACTCCGAACTTGTAATTGTCTACCTGCGGGTTCACATGCCCGTTGGCGACCAGAATGTCGGGCCAGCCGTCGTCGTCGAAATCGGCAAAGCGGACGCCAAACCCAAGAAACGGAATGCTGACGGGACCAAAGCCGCTGGGACCGGCGCGGTCGGTGAACTGGCCTTTGCCGTCATTGTGGTAGAGGTTGTTGGTGTCGTCGGAAAAGTTGATTTTGGCAATGCTGGGAAGCCCGCTATGGTCGTAGTCGGCGGCATCAACACCCATCCCGGCTTGCAGTTTGCCATCCCAGCTATAGGCCACGCCAGCTTCGGCGCCAACCTCGCGGAAGTGGCCGTGGCAATCGTTGTGGTAGAGCAGGCTGGGCGTGGAATCGTTGGCCACGTAGAGGTCGAGGCAGCCGTCCCGGTCGTAGTCGAGCCAGAGCACCCCGAGTCCGTAGCCGAGGTCGGCATCGATGTTCAGCGTTTCGGAAACGTCGGTGAAAGTGCCGTCGCCGTTGTTGTGATAGAGGCGATCGCGCGCGCCCTTCATGCCGCGGGGACCGCATGAGACCGGGATGCCGCGGTACTGGCAGTAGATGCCGCTGCCGAATTCGGGCAGGTGGTCGAGATCGATATCCACGTAATTCGCGATGTACAGGTCGAGGTAGCCATCGTTGTCGTAATCGCCAAATGCCGCGCTGGTACCCCACTGGCCGTGGTTGCCGACGCCGGCTCTGGCGGTGACATCGGTGAAGGAGCCGTCGCGATTGTTGCGGTAGAGCGCGCCGCCTTTGAGGTCGGTGATATAGACGTCTTCCCAGCCGTCGTTGTCGTAGTCGCCGATGGCCACCCCAAAGCCCCAGCCACAGTGCGCCAGGCCGGATCGGGCGGTGACGTCGGTGAAGGTGCCGTCGTGATTGTTGTGGTAGAGCTTGGAGGCGTGGCACTTGTCGGCTTTGAGGTCGGGGAGGGTGGAACCGTTGACCAGCAGGATGTCCATCCAGCCGTCGTTGTCGTAGTCGAAGAAGGCGACGCCGCCGCAGAGTGAATCCATGATGTAGAGCTTGTCGGCAGTGCCGCAGGCGGGCTGAAAATCAATGCCGGCGGCGCGGGTGATGTCCTGGAAGCGCAACCGGCCGGAAGCCGCAGCGGGCTTGATGGGATGCGATGGCTTGGACTTGGTTTGCGCAGACTGCGGCAAGGCGCACAGCAACAGGACGGCGGCTGCGGTCAGGTGCGCGTTGCGGAATGACAGGTGAGCGTGGGTGGTCACTGCAGCCGGCCCGAGGCCATGCCTCCGGCGCGCTGCTGGGCCTGGGTCAGCTCGGCGAAGCGCTTCATTTCCTGTTCGGCGGCAGGGCGCTGATTGAGTTGAGCCAGCACGCGCGCCAGTTGGTAGTGCGGACTGGGGTCGTTCGGGTTGAGGGCGATGGAGCGCTCCAGCGCTTCGCGTGCGGCCTGCGTCTCGCCGAGCAGCGCGAGAGCTTTACCAAGGTCGTAGTTGGCGTCGGCGCGCGGTTTCACTGCCAGGGCGGCACGGTCGTTGGAAACCGCAGCCTGCAGGTTGCCCAGTTCCAGTTGCAGGTGAGCGAGTTGGTAATAGACCTCGGCATCGCGGTTGCCGCCGCGCAACTCGGTTTCATATTCGGCGATGGCCTCCCGATTCCTCCCCAGGCTGCCGTAAGCGAAACCGAGATGGTAGTGGCCGAGCGGGATTTTGGGATCGAGGCGGAGCGCGATTTGAAACTGCTCTACCGCTTCCAGCGTGCGGTTGCTGTTCTGGCAGGCGCGCCCCAGCAGGATGTGAGCCAGCGGCGCTGAAGGATCGATGTGCACGGCCTGCTCCAGTTGTTCCGCTGCAGGTCCGTACTGGTTTTGCTCGAGGAAGGCGAGCGCCAGGTCGTAATGCGAGTCGAAGTCGCGCGGCGCCAGCGTGGTGGCGCGCTGCAGATGCGGGATGGCCTGCTGCAGGTCGCCGGATTGCATGTAGGCGAGGCCGAGGTAGTGAGCGAAATCGGCGTCCTGGGGCCAGCGCTCGGCCGCTTGCGTGCCCACGCGAATGGCATCGGCGGCGCGCTTGGATTTCAGACAGGAGAGCAGAAGCCCGGAATAGGCGGACTTGCTCGCAGGATCGCGCTGCACCGCGGATTGGAAAATTTCCGCAGCCCGGTTGAATTGCTCGGCCCGGAGCGCTTGTTGGCCCTGCTGGATCAGGGTGGCCCCTGATTCTTGCGCCAGAGCGGCTGTGGAAATCAGGACAATGACGGCGAAGGGAACCCACCTGAGCAGCGTCACCACGCGCCTACTGCAAGTCCTCAAACGACACCCCTGCGAAGTTTAGCCCTCGCCCACCCGGGCTAAACCCCTTTGCGGTTGCGGCATCGGTCTCGCCGGGCTGAAGCCCGGCGCTTGCACCACTTTACCGCGTCATGATACCAAAGCGTACCGCGTCGCCGAGGTTTGCGGTAGTCTGCTCAGTTCCAACACAGTTCTTCCGGAGCATTCGCTTGACGACTTCCCTGACGACGATGAGCGCCGCTGAAATGGCGCAGATGGTAAGAACAAAGAAGGTCTCGCCGCTGGAGTTGGTATCGGCGCACTTGAAACGTATCGACGAACTGCAGCCGCGGCTGAATGCGTTCGTCACAGTGGATGGCGATCGCGCCACGCGGCAGGCTGCCGAAGCGGACGCGGCCCTGATACGCGGTGCGGAGCTGCCGCCGCTGTTTGGCGTGCCGATCAGTGTCAAGAGCTCGATTGATGTTGCCGGGCTGAGGTGCGAGGCGGGCTCGCGGCTGCGGGCGGGGTATGTTGCCGAAACTGACGCCCCGCTGGTAGCGCGGCTCAAACGCGCCGGCGCCATTGTTCTCGGCAACAGTAATACGCCGGAGCTGCTGATGGCCTACGAGACGGATAACGTCCTCGCTGGCCGGACCTGCAATCCGTGGGATCTGCAGCGCACGCCGGGCGGATCGAGCGGCGGCGAGGCGGCGGCCATTGCGGCGGGATGCGTGGCGGCGGGAGTGGGCAGCGACGGCGGCGGGTCCATCCGCGTGCCGGCGCATTTCACCGGCATCTGCGGGCTGAAGCCGACGCCGGGACGGATTCCGGGGACGCAGCATTTTCCCGCCTGCGTGGGGCCGTTCGCCTTCCTGGGCGTGGTTGGGCCCATGGCGCGGACGGTTGCCGATCTGCGCCTGATGTTGAGCGTCATGAGTGGGTACGATCTCGGCGATCCCATGTCCGCCAACTTTGCCCCGGCCGCCGCGGACCGCCGCACGGTGCGCCATTTGCGGATTGGATGTTTGACCGACGAGGCGATGGGGACCACGTCTGCGGAGACTCGCGCCGCCGTGCACGCTGCCGCGAGCGCGCTTCAGCGCGCGGGTTTGGCGGTCGAGTCCGTCCGCCCGGAAGGATTGGAAGAAGCGGGCGAGTTGTGGCGCGTATTCTTCTGCCAGGCGGGTTCGATGCTGGTGAGGGGCGTGGCCGCGGCTCGCGAAGCCGAGCTGAGCCCGATGCTGGTGCGCTTTCTCGCGACCTTTTCGGCGGAACCCCCGATGTCGGGCGAGCGGCTGCTGACGGCGTTGATCAACCGCGACTTGTTGCGCGCGCGCTTCCTGCAGCAGATGGAGACGTGGCCGGTTTTGCTGTTGCCGGTCTCGAGCGGCCCGGCATTCCGCCATGGCGAAGGCGGATGGACCGAGGGCGACCCGGCGAATTACCTGGTGACGATGCGCTTCACGCAGTGGTTCAACCTGCTGGGTCTGCCGGCGGCCGTGGTCCCGGTGACGAAGTCGCCGGAAGGACTGCCGATCGGAGTGCAGGTGATCGGCAGGCCCCACGAGGAAGAGGTAGTACTCGAAGTGGCGTCGGTGATCGAAGAGGCGTTCGGATGGCAGCCGCCTCCGCTGACCTGGACGCGCGAAGCACGCACCGAATGAAGCGTCGGTTACTCGCTCCGCGATAGATCTGCGGTCCGCCGGCGCTGGACATGACCTCTGCCCAGCGGATAAGCTAGCCGACAATTTGTGGGGGTTGTGGCAGATATGTCAGTCAGGCGACCTAATTCTGTTCGCACGGTGCTGGCGGCGCTGGTCGCTTTCCTGTTTCTCTCCGCCGTTTACCTGTACACGTTCCCGTCGCCCACGCTGGTTTACCCGGCCATCGATCTGCTGCATGTGCTTGCCGGCGTAGTAGCGATGGTGCTGCTGGCGTGGTATGCGGTGCGCCATTTTCGCGAATGGAGCGCGCTATCCTGGGCTGGGTGGGCGCTGTTCGGCGCCGGCGGAATTCTCGGCGTGCTTCTGATTTTCACGGGAACGCCGCACTCGGCGTGGAACTGGATGTACCTCCACATCCTGCTTTCGCTGGCCGCGGTTGTGGCCCTGGCAGCGCATGGATGGGAAAGGCGCCGCTGGTTTGCCGGGGCCGGTGGAGCGGTAGCTCGTGTCGCGATATGTATTGTCGCGGTCGCGGCGATTTCCGGCTTCGGCTACTCGTGGCGCAACGGAGAGTGGTTGCGCAGCCACGTCATCAAGAACCGTCCCGCGCCGGCGGCGATGGACGGAGAGGGCGACGGCCCCAAGGGCACGTTCTTCCCCAGTTCGGCGCAGACCGCCGACGGCAAGCTGATTCCCGGCAAGTTTTTCCTGGAATCGCGAGCCTGCGAACGCTGCCACGAGACGATTTACAAACAGTGGTACGGCTCGGCGCACCATTTTTCCTCGTTCAACAACCAGTGGTACCGCAAGAGTATCGAGTACATGCAGGAGGTGGTGGGCACGCGGCCGTCCAAGTGGTGCGGCGGCTGTCACGATCCGGCGGTGCTATTCAGCGGCATGATGGACACCCCGATCAAGCGGAACATTCATAAGCCGGAGGCGCAGGCGGGCCTGGGCTGCGTGATGTGCCACTCCATCGCCAAGGTAAAGAGCACCATGGGGCAGGGCGACTTCCTGCTGGAATACCCGCAGTTGCACGACTTGGCGGCGAGCAAGAATCCGGTGGTCCGCGCGCTACACGATTTCATGGTGAAGTTGAACCCGGAACCGCACCGGCGGGTATTTCTCAAGCCCTTCATGCGCACCCAGACGGCGGAGTTCTGCTCAACTTGCCACAAGGTCCATCTCGATGTGCCGGTGAACCACTACCGCTGGATCCGCGGCTTCAACGAATACGACAACTGGCAGGCGAGCGGCGTGTCGGGCCAGGGCGCGCGCTCGTTCTACTATCCGCCGAAGCCGGCGCAATGCGCCGATTGCCACATGCCGCCGGTCAAGTCGAACGAGGCAGGGAACGTGAAGGGAATCCTTCGCTCGCATGCCTTTGCCGCCGCCAACACCGCTCTGCCGACTGCCAATCAAGACGCCGCGCAACTGGCCGCGGTGGAGAATTTCCTGAAAAAATCTGTCTCGGTGGACATCTTCGCGCTGTCTCCGGCGCTGCCCCCGGAGCAGGCTACGGGCGGCCCCACCAGCGAGATGGCAACCACCTTCGGCGTGGGCGAAGAAAGTGAAACCAACATTGCGCCCTCCGGCCTCGAAGCCGCGCCGGTTACGGCCCCGCTCAATCGCGTGCGGGGCGTAGTGCGCCGCGGCGACACCATGCGCGTGGACGTGGTGGTGCGCACGCGAACTGTGGGACACTTCTTCCCTGGTGGCACCGTGGATGCCTACGACACCTGGCTGGAGTTGAAAGCCATCGACAGCAAAGGCCAGGTCCTGTTCTGGAGCGGCATGGTGGGAGACAACGGCCGCGGCCCGGTGGAGAAGGGAGCGCACTTCTATCGCGCCCTGTTGGTTGACGGCAATGGCAATCCCATTAACAAGCGCAACGCATGGTCGGCGCGAGCGGTGGTGTATGTTCACCTGATTCCGCCGGGCGCGGCGGATACGGTGCACTTCCGGCTGCATGTGCCGGAAAACGCCGGAGGCGAGATCAAGCTGCATGCCCGGTTGTGCTACCGCAAGTTCTCCTGGTGGAACACGCAGTTTTCCTTTGCCGGGATTCCCGATCCACAGCAGCAAGGGGCGCAATTCACCCCCAATTACGACGATCGCCGCATGGTGTTCACCGGCAGCACGGCAGATGTGTCGGGAAAGATCAAGTCCGTCCCCAACTTGCCCATCGTGGCGCTGGCGGAAGACGAGGTGGCACTGCGGGTGGCGCCGCGCGGCGCGCCCAATCCGCGTCCGCAAACCCAGTTACTCGCCGATGACTGGACGCGCTGGAACGATTACGGTATCGGCCTGTTCCTGCAAGGCGATCTGAAGGGCGCGAGTGCGGCGTTTCAGAAGATCGCCGAGATTGATCCCAGCAAGGCGGATGCTTGGGTGAACCTTGGGCGCGTGGCTGTGCAGGAGGGTGACATGGGACGCGCGCGCCAGGTGCTGGAACGGGCGCTGACGCTGAAGCCACAGTTGGCGGCGGCGCATTATTTTTACGCGCGGGTGCTGCGTAATGTCGGCGAGTACGACGAAGCGGAGAAGCATCTGCGGCAGGTGCTGGCGCAATATCCCCGCGATCGCGTGGCGCGCAACGACCTGGGCCGCGTTCAGTTTCTGCAGCGCAAGTACGGGGAAGCGGTGGGGCAGTTTCAGGCGGTGCTGGCGATCGATCCGGAGGACCTGCAGGCACACTACAACCTGATGCTGTGCTATCAGGGGCTGGGGAACGAGGCGGACGCGCGGCGCGAACAGATGCTCTACCTGCGTTTCAAGGCGGATGAGTCATCGCAGGCGATCACGGGCGCGTACCGGCGGACGCATCCGGAGGACAACAACGAGCGCCAGCCGATCCATGATCACGTGTCCGTGCCCCTTGCGGTGCTGTCCGCCTACAACGCCGAGCATGCGCAAGTAGCGAGGTATGCGGCGCATGGGGGCGGCGGCAAGTGATGAAAATCCTTTCTGCGCGCGTGCTGGCGGCAGTGGCATTGGCGGCCTCGGCGGTCGCGCAAAGCAAGCCGGGACAAATTCAATTCCGTGACATCACACAAGAGGCGGGCATCCGCTTCGTGCACAACAATGGCGCCTTCGGGAAAAAGTATCTCCCGGAAACGCTTGGCCCCGGCTGCGCATTCCTGGATTACGACAACGACGGTTATCCCGACATCCTGCTGGTCAATGGCGCGGCCTGGCCGGGACATGGGCGCGCCGCGACCACGCTGAAGCTGTATCACAATAACCGCAACGGCACGTTCAGCGACGTGACCGCCAAGGCCGGGCTGGCGGTCAGCATGTACGGCATGGGCGCGGCGGTGGGCGACTACGACAACGACGGCTACGACGACATCTTCATCACCGCGGTGGGCCAGAGTCGGCTGTTTCACAACAACGGCAACGGGACCTTCACCGATGTGACGCGCGCCGCCGGCTTGTGGGGCATCCAGGAATTCAGCACCAGCGCGGCTTGGGTGGATTACGACAAAGACGGACTGCTGGACCTGGTGGTCGCCAACTACGTGCAATGGTCGCCCGAAAAGGACCTGTTCTGCACGATGGACGGGACGCACAAGTCGTACTGCACGCCGGAGTCGTACAAGGGAGCGTCGCTGCGGCTGTGGCACAACCTGGGTCACGGAAAGTTCGAGGACGCGACCGCCAAGGCGGGCTTGCACGACCCGAATTCCAAGGGGCTCGGCGTCGCGGTGCTCGACTACGACCAGGACGGCTGGCCTGACCTGCTGCTGGCCAACGATACCCAGCCCAACAAACTCTACCGGAACAACCGCAACGGGACCTTCAGCGAGCACGGCACCACCGCGGGGATTGCCTTCAGCGAAGATGGTGTGGCGCGCTCCGGCATGGGCGTGGATGCGGCCGATTACGACCGCTCCGGGCGGCCCAGCATCATCATCACGAATTTTTCCAACCAGATGATGGCGCTGTATCACAACGAGGGCAACGGCTTGTTCGTCGACGAAGCGCCGCGCTCCGAGGTCGGGCGCGCCAGCCTGCTGACGCTGGGATTTGGCTGCTTCTTTTTCGACTTCGATCTCGACGGCTGGCTGGACATGTTCGTTGCCAACGGGCACTTGGATAACGACATCGAGCGCATCCAGAAACGCATCAAGTACCGCCAGCCGCCGCATCTGTTCCGCAATCTCGGCAACGGAAAGTTTGCCGATGTGGCGGCGTCGGCGGGAGCCGCTTTTGACAAGCCGCGGGTTGCGCGCGGCGCCGCCTACGCCGATATTGATAATGACGGCGACCTCGACCTGCTGATCACCACCAACGGCGGCCCCGCCGTGCTCTTCCGCAACGACGGCGCCACCAACCACAGCCTGCGTGTCAAACTGGTGGGAACAAAATCCAATCGCGACGGCATCGGCGCGGTGGTGCGCGTGCATTCCGGCAAGGACCAACAGTGGCAGATGCTGCGCAGCGGCTCCAGCTACTTGTCGCAAAGCGAGCTGGTGCTGACCTTCGGCCTGGGCGCCAATCCACAAACCTCCGAGGTCGAAGTGCAGTGGCCCAGCGGGCAGGTGGACCGCCTGCAAAACGTCGCCGCCGACCAGACGGTTACTATCCAGCAAGGCCGCGGCGTAATATCTTCTCGCAAGTACTCCAAGCGATCGGAATAGCACCTTGTTGGAACGGACGCCCGGTTCGAAGTGGCTGGCGTGCGTGCTGGCCGCCGCCTTGGCGGTGGGCAGCGCCGTAGCGCAGTCTCGAAAACCCGCGCCGAAGGTGAATCCGCGGGCCGAAGCATTGCGCCTGAACAACATCGGCGTGGCCTACATGGGCCAGCAGCGGTTGGAGGATGCGCTGCGCGTGTTCCGGCGCGCGCAGCAGCTTGATCCCAAGTTGGAATTGTCGCGGCTGAATGAAGGCATTGCGCTGCTGAATTTGCAGCGCTTCTCGCCAGCGCGGCGGTTGCTACGGGGGATCGTCGAGCGCGATCCGAACCACGCCAAGGCCTGGTACAACCTCGGCCTGTTGGATCGCGCGCAAGGGCAGGACGTGGCCGCGTTGGAGGACTTCCGCCGCGCCGCCAAGCTGGCCCCCGCAGACGCCGACACCGCTTATTTCCTCGGTGCCATCTACTCGCAGTTGCATCGCGAGCAGGAAGCGATTGCGGCGCTGCAGCAAGCGCTGGCGCTGGATCCGTTTCATGCCTCGGCCGAGTTCGCACTGGCGCGGGCCTATCTGCGTGTGAACGAAACCGAAGAAGCCAAGCCACACTTGGCGCGCTTCCAGGACCTCACGCGCAACAAGCTGGGCTCGGTTGTCGGACAGGCTTACGGTGAGCAGGGTCCGCTTTCGCTGGCGGAACCGGTCAAGGCCCTGCTGCAGTCCGCGCCGCCGGCGATTCCGGTGCGCTTTGCTTACGTGACCATCGAAGCGGGGCTGGCTACAACGGCAAAACCGGCCAAACCAGTCTCGCCGAATCCTTTCGACTCCGGCGCTTGCTTCCTCGACTTCGACGGAGACGGCCTCCCCGATCTTCTGCTCGGTGACAACGGTCCGCAGGGCGGGCTAACACTGCTTCGCAATCTCGGTCGAGGGCGTTTCGCCGACGTGACTCGCCCGGCGGGGTTCGATCCGAGCGCTCACGCGATTGGCTGCGCCGCTGCGGATTACGACAACGACGGCTGGACCGATGTTGCGCTCAGCTTCGAAGATCACCTCGCCCTGTTTCACAACCAGCACAACGGTACCTTCAAAGATGTGACCGAAACCAGCGGCGTTCGCGCCACGCACGCGCCATTCGGTCTGGCGTGGATTGATTACGACCACGACGGCGATGTGGACTTGTACGTCTCCGGCAATCCGGTTACAGGCAGCGCCGGGAAAGTTTCCAACAGCCAGCTCTGGCGCAACAATGGCAACGGAACCTTTACTGAATGGACGGAACAAACCGGACTCGGTGGTGGTCCAGGCTTTTCTGTTGTCGCCACCGACTTCAATAACGATCGGGCGATTGACCTGTTGGTTGCGACCGACGGCGAACCGCCGCGCATGATGGTCAATCCCCGGGAAGGGAAGTTCAAGCCGGTCGAGCCGTGGTCACAGCCGGTGGAGCCGGTCGTCGGCGTGGCGGCACTGGACTTCAACAAAGACGGCTGGATGGACCTGGCGTTCACGCACCGCTCAGCGCCGGGGTTGACCCTGTGGCGGAATGTTGAGGGTAAGCGCTTCGAGCCGGTATCTCTCCCGGATATGCATTGGACTCGCGCCTGGGGTGTTGCCGCTTTCGACTACGACAACGACGGCTGGATTGACTTGGTCGCTGTTGGCGAGACCGCGGACGGTCGTGGGGAAATCCGCCTGCTGCGCAACATCGGAGCAAACGGGTTCACCGACGTCACCGCACAGGTCGGGCTTGACAAAATTCAACTCACCAACCCGCGCGCAATTGTGATCGCGGACTATAACGGTGATGGCGCTGACGACGTCCTGGTTACGCAAGCCAGGGGATTTTCACCGGTGTTGTTTCGCAACCGCGGCGGCAATAAGAATTCATCGCTGCGAGTGGCGCTAAAAGGCTTGGCAGACAACAAGACAGGCGTCGGCACCAAGCTCGAAGCGTTTGCCGGAACCCTGTGGCAGAAGCGCGAGGTGACCGGATCGAGCTACCTCGGCCAAAGCGTCACCACGGTGGACATCGGCATCGGCCGGGAGAAGCAAGTCGATATGCTGCGCCTGCTCTGGCCCACCGGGGTGGTGCAGGACGAAGTCAATGTCGCCGCGGGCGTGGCGAAGATTGATGAGATTGACCGCCGCGGCAGCTCGTGTCCTTTGCTGTTTGCCTGGGACGGCAGCCGGTACCGCTTCGTCGCCGACATGATCGGCGCGGGCGTGGTTGGCCACTGGATCGGGCCGGGGCAGCGCAATGCGCCGGATCCGACGGAGTACATCAAGGTCGGCCACGTCGCCGCGCGCGGCGGCTGGCTGCGCTTCCGCCTGATGGAGCCGATGGAGGAAGTGGTGTACCTCGACCAAGTGCGCTTGCTCGCCGTGGATCATCCCGCGGACGTCGAGGTGTATCCCAACGAGTACTTCGCCTCGAATCCCCCGTTTCCGGAGTTCAAGGTCATCGCCAGCCACAATGCGCGGCCACCGGCGGGCGCATGGGATGATCGCGGGCGCGATGTGCTACCCGTGTTGCGCGAACGCGATCACCGCTACGTCACTGCCTTCGAACTGCTTCCCTACAAGGGCTTCACTCAGCCGCATTCACTGGAACTGGACTTGGGCGCGCCGTATGTATCCGGTCCGCTGCGCCTGCTGCTGCACGGCTACATCGAATACTTCACGGCGACCTCGATGTACGCCGCCGGCCAGGCGGGCCTCACGCCGGTGGCCCCCTACGTCGAAGCGCTCGATCCCGAAGGCCATTGGGAAAAAATCGTCGAGGACATGGGCTTCCCCGCCGGTCTTTCGCGTACCACGGTGGCCGATCTCACCGGCAAATTGCCCGTTGGCACGCGCCGCATTCGCATCGGCGCCAACTTGCAGATTTACTGGGACCAGATCCTGGTGGATCGCACCGCGCCCGGCGTTCCCGTCCGCACCGAGGAGGTGCCGCTGGCGCAGGCGAAGCTTGCGTTCCACGGCTATCCGCGTCCCATCGAAGGGAACACGCCCGGCGACCTCTCCTATATCTACGCAGACGTGAGTCTCACCGGACCGTACGCGCGGCAGGCGGGCGCGTACACTCGGCTGGGCGAGGTGCGCGAACTTCTGTCGGCGGCGGACGATCGCCACGTCGTCTTCGGTTCCGGCGATGAGGTGCAACTGGAGTTTGATCCCGCCAAGCTTCCCGTGCTACCGCCCGGCTGGAAGCGCGACTTCTTTTTCTTCGCCGACGGCTTCGAGAAGGACATGGATTTCTACGCCGCTGACGGGCAGACGGTCGAACCGCTGCCCTTCCACGCCATGCCGGAATATCCCTACGCGCCGGCAAGCTCGCCCCGCGACGCGTCCTACATCCATTACCTGCTCGAATACAACACGCGTTTTTACTGGGGAGCGGCGGAGTCGGAATACCGGTTCCGGTATCAGACCTTGCCACACGATCCGCTCAAGCCCGGCGCGTCGGCCCACTGACTCCATATGCCAAATGGTCGAATAGACCCCGCAGCGCAGTTGCTGGCGATCTAGTTCGGCACTCCGACTTTCTCGCCGCGTTTCAGCACGCGGTCGAAAAAGTCGGCCGTCGCTTGGTAGGCACGTACCCAACTTCGCCACAGCAGGAAGTCGTGGATCTCGTCGGGAAAGACGACGGTTTCGAATGGCGTCTTCTGGGCACGCAGGCGCTGCACCAGATCAACGGTTTGGTCGAACGGGACGTTGCGATCGTCGTCGCCTTGGATCAGCAACACCGGCGAGCGCCACTGCGCAATCGTCGAGATCGGCGACGACTCTAACGCCAGCTTCTTGGCCTGCTCCAGGTCAGGCGCGTCTTCGCCCAGCGTGGGGTGCCAGTGCCGCGCCTCCGAAAACCAGTCGTGGACGCCGTGCATGTCCACCCCGGCGGCGAACAGGTCGGAGTTGCGCGCCAGGCCCATCGCGGTCAGATACCCGCCGTAGGAGCCGCCCCACAAGCCAATCTTCTGCGCGTCCACGTAGGCCAGCGAGCGCAGATATTTCGCCCCGGCGGCCACATCCTGATATTCGGCTCCGCCGCGCCAGCCGGTGTTGGGCGCCATGCGAAACGCGCGCCCGTACATGATCCCGGTGCGGTAGTTCACCGAGAGCACCACGTAGCCGAGCGACGCCAGGTACTGATTCTCGGCGTACGCGTTGTGGTAGTAACCCATGTTGTGGAAGCCCAGCATCATCTGGCGCATCGAGCCGCCGTGCGTAAAGATGAGCGCGGGGCCAGGCGCTATGCGACCCGGCGGGACGAAAAGCTGGCCGTGAATTTCCAGCCCGTCTTCTGATTTGAACAGCACCTGCTTCGGCGTGACCAGTTCGGCGCTGGGGAAATCCGTGGGCAGCGCTTCTTTGGCGATCATCTGCCGGGCCTGCGCGGTCAGGAAATACGGCATGGCCGGCGAGGTTGCGGTCGAGCCGAGGCAGACCACGAACTTCCCGTCGCCCGTCTCCAAGGGCGCCCATTCAATCGTTTCCCCGCCCGAAACTGGCCGCGGCGTTCCGCCCGCGACCGGCACCCGCCAGACGTGACGGCGATCGATGTCGTCCTGGTTGGAAGTGTAGATCACCGATTTCTTGTCCGCGCTGAGCGCCACATCTTCGAATTCGAACTGGCCCGGCGTGAGCAGCGTTGCCTTGCCGCCGCTGGCGGAGATCGAGTACAGGTGCGCCCAGCCGTCCTGCTCGCTGGCGAAGATCACGCGGTCGCCGGCGGCGAAGCGAAACGCCTCCTCCTCGACGAGGTTGGGGAATGATCCGTTGGCGTCGTCGTTGCTGTGCCAGATTTCGCGGGCGTTCCACGTGGCGGCGTCGGCTACCCAGCGAACATCAAAACCCTCGCCGATCTGGTACGGCGGAATGAATCGGAGCTATTGAAGTTCCGAAATTTCGGCCGCAAGTCTCTTGCGGAACTCTCTGC